>NZ_JBVHYH010000058.1:52223-61124 GCF_055569135.1 Kitasatospora sp. NPDC029367 | reverse complement strand
TTCGCTTCATCTTGCCTGGTGCTATCTTTCTGCTCCCTCGATCGTTTGCGGTGGCCCCCGGCCCCCCCCCCCCCCCCCGCCCGTGCCCCCCCCCCCCCCCCCCCCCCCCGGGGCTACTTGAGCTGGTCAGCGGTGTACTGGCCGCTGTCGACCAGGACCTTCTGGTAGTTGTCCTTGTCGACGCTCACCGGCTGGAGCAGCTGGGCCGGAACGACCTTCGCGCCGTTGTTGTACTGGGTGGTGTCGTTGACCTCGGGCTTCCCGCCGGTCAGCAGCGCGTCGCCCATCTGGACGGCGACCTTGGCGAGCTGGCGGGTGTCCTTGTAGACGGTCTGGGTCTGCTCGCCCGCGATGATCGACTTCACCGAGGCCAGCTCGGCGTCCTGGCCGGTGACGACGGGCAGGGACTTGGCGCTGCCGTAGCCGACGCCCTTGAGCGAGGAGATGATGCCGATCGAGATGCCGTCGTACGGCGAGAGCACGGCGTCGACGTGGGCCGAGGTGTAGGCCTTGCTGAGCAGGTTGTCCATCCGGGACTGGGCGAGGCCGCCGTCCCAGCGCAGCGTGGCGACCTGGTTGAAGTCGGTCTGGCCGCTCTGCACGACCAGCTTCTTCTGGTCGATGTACGGCTTGAGGACGCTCATCGCGCCGTTGAAGAAGAAGGTCGCGTTGTTGTCGTCCGGCGAGCCGGCGAACAGCTCGATGTTGAACGGCCCCTTGCCGTCCTTGAGACCGAGCTTGTCGGCGATGTACCCGCCCTGGAGGACACCGACCTTGTAGTTGTCGAAGGTCGCGTAGTAGTCGACGTTCTGGGTGCCCCGGATCAGCCGGTCGTAGGAGATGACCGGAATGTGCGCGTCGGCGGCCTTCTGCAGCACGTTGGTGAGGGAGGAGCCGTCGATGGCGGCGATCACCAGCAGCTTGGCGCCCTTGGTGATCATGTTCTCCACCTGGGAGACCTGGTTCTCCACGACGTTGTCGCCGTACTGGAGGTCGGTCTTGTAGCCCTTGGCCTGGAACTCCTTGACCATGTTGTTGCCGTCGTCGATCCAGCGGGCCGACGACTTGGTCGGCATCGCGATGCCGATGAGCCCTCCCTTGGCGTCGCCCTTGGCCGCCCCGTCGCCGACTCCGTTGGCACTCTGCCCGCAGGCCGCCAACGAGAGCGTCAGGCCCGCTGCGACGAGGCCCGCTGAAAGCTTCCGCACAGTTCCTCCATGGTGATGTTCCGCGACCGGGACAGCGCGCCCTGACTGGGCGGCTGGAAGTGGTCGAGCGGGCCGGGGCCGGAGCGGTCCCTCGCGCTGTGGACGTTGGGGTGGCAGTAGCTCTGGCCTGGCGTGAAATGAAGTGTTAACGCTCACAACAGCGTCGTCAAGGGGCCTTGGGTCACCGTTCGGTCGCGGCGTCCCGGGGGCGGGTCCGTCTGGATGCGAACGGTTGGACGGGGGTGGATCGAAGGGGCGACAAACAGGCCATCAACGTCAATCCGGCGTCTGTCCGGAAGGGGCTGCGGCCGGCGGGGCTCGCGCCGCCCGGCGCGGGGCGCCGACTGCTCGGCGTGCGGCAACGCCCGACCGCCAACGGGTGAGTCCGCCTGAACGTGTGTCGGGCGGGCGCGACCGTGCCTGTCCGGCACCCGGTCGGGCACATGGTCGGGCACACGGTCGGGCACATCTCCGGGACCCGCTCCGAACGATCGGGCGAGAACAGTCTGTTAACGCTAACAGAACATTGCCGGTGAACTTGGCGTGGCCTGGTAAAACGGCAGGTCAGAGGCGGTTTGTGAGCGCGGCGACCTGGTTGACGCGATCACGGTCCACTCGTACGCTCCGGGGCACCGGATCCCGACGCCGTACTCCGAACGGAGCACACCGATGTCCAAGTCCCGCCTCCGCCATCCCCTCCTCCGCTCCGTCCTCGTGGGCGCGCTCGGCGCGGCTGCCGCGCTGGGCGGCCTGGTCGGCGCGCCCACCGCGCAGGCCGCGCAGGCCGACGCCGGGGGCGGGTCGTTCTCCGTGCTGACGTACAACGTCGCCGGGCTCCCGCAGCCGGTGAACAGCGCCCCCACCGAGCGGCAGAGCAGCACCACCGCCATCGGCCAGCGGCTGGGGCCGTACGACGTCGTGCACGTCCAGGAGGACTTCAACTACCACGCTGCGCTGTACGCCGCCGACGCGCACCCGTACCGCACGGCGACCAGCGGCGGGGCGGGCATCGGCAGCGGCCTCAACACCCTGTCCGGACTCGCCTACGACACCGACGACTTCGAGCGCGTCAAGTGGAACGACTGCCAGCTGGACTCCGGTGACTGCCTCACCCCCAAGGGCTTCACCTTCATGCGGACCCGGCTGGCCGAGGGCGTGTACGTGGACTTCTACAACCTCCACGCGAACGCGGGCACGAACCCCGGCGACGAGACCGCGCGTGCCGCCAACCTGGCGCAGCTCACCGGCTACATCAGGACCCACTCGGCCGGGAACGCCGTGGTCGTGATGGGCGACACCAACACGCGCTACACCCGCGCCGACGACACCATCGGCGCCTTCGCCGCCGACAACGGGCTGACCGACGCGTGGGTGCAGCTCGAGCGCGGCGGCGTGGCGCCGGCCCGCGGCGCCGACCCGCTGCTGTGCGACCAGAACGCGCCCACCGACACCTGCGAGATCGTCGACAAGGTCCTGTACCGCAGCAGCCCGCTCGTCTCACTCGCCGCCACCTCGTACGCCAACAAGCACGCCGACTTCCTCGACGGCTCCGGCAAGATGCTCAGCGACCACGACCCGGTCGCCGTCGGCTTCACCTGGAGCCGGAACCAGGCCTACCTGGCGAGCGAGCAGTTCGGCGGCCCGCACGGCGACTTCTACGACGACATCGACCGCGTCGCGCCCGGCGCCCGGGCCACCACCGTCAGCCTGCGCTCCGGCGCCCGGGTCGACCAGGTCGGCCTGACCCTCGCCGACGGCACCACCCTCACGCACGGGGGCTCCGGCGGCACCGCCTCCTCCCTCACCCTGGGCAGCGACGAGTACCTGAGCGCGGCCACGCTCTGCCAGGGCTCGCGCGACGGGCACACCCGCATCTTCTACGCCTCCTTCACCACCAACCTGGGCCGCTCCCTGGCCGGCGGCACCACCACCGGCGACTGCGTGACCCGCACCGCGCCCGCCGGCTGGCAGATCGCCGGGTTCCAGGGACGCGCCGGCGACGAGGTCGACAAGCTCGGCTTCCTGTTCACCCGCCGCTGACCGCCCCGAACCTCCCCGGCCCGGGCCGCCGACCGGGCCGGGGACCCTCCGTTCCCGAACACCGCTCCCGAACACCGCTCCTGAACGCGGCTCCTGAACGCCGCTTCCGAACCATCGCTCCCGCCCGTCGGGCCCACCACCGCAGGAAGAACCCCATGAACGATCAGCGCACCCTGGACCGCCGCCGCTTCCTGCGCACCTCGGCGGGCACCTCGGCCGCCCTCCTCACCGGGCCCACGGCCCTGAGCCTGCTGGGCGCACCGCAGCGGGCCGCCGCCGCCCCGGCCGGCCCCGCCCAGGGCGCCGCCTTCGTGGACTCCTACACGACCAACACGATGGCCGACCTCACCCCGGAGGGGAACGCCGCCGTGCGCATCCTCACCGGGATGAACCGGATCTGGCACACCGGCACGTCCTGGAACGACGGCTCGCCACTGCTCGCCGACATCCTGCGCGCCAATGTGGACTACTGCGTGGAGGTCACCACCGAGCGCACCGAGGCCCAGGCCCGCGAGGCGTTCATCTACGACCGCCAGCACCAGAGTTACGCCGTCATCGCCGGCCTCGGCCCGCTCGCCGACCTGTACCGGACCGGCGCCCGGGCCGTCACCTCGATCACCACCGCACCCGACACCACCCCGCCCGCCAAGGTCGACGACGCCGTCCCCGCCGACGCGCCCGCCGGCTCCGCGCTGGGCCCCGGGGCCGTCGACTCGGAGCTGGGGCAGGTGGTCGCCCTCGTCAACACGCTCCGCGGACCGTACGCCTCCGGCAACCCCGCCAAGTACGCCTACCGGTACCCGCGCCCCTGGCGCCTGAACGAGGACAGCGGGGTGGTCGACACCGGCGCCACCGACGCCCTCGGCTTCCCGGTCTACGACTCGGACGTCGTCGTCGCCCCCCAACTGCTGCGCCAGCGCGGCACCTCCCCGGCCGACGACGGCGGCTTCGTGAGCGGTCACACCAACGCCTTCCACCTGGCCGCACTGGCGCTCGCGTACGCGGTGCCCGAGCGCTTCCAGGAGCTGGTCACCCGGGCCTTCGAGCTCAGCCACACCCGGATCACCGCCGGCATGCACTCCCCGCTCGACGTCATCGGGGGCCGCACGCTCGCCACCGCGCTCGCCGCCGCCACCCTCGCCGACCCGCGCAACGCCGCCCTCAAGGCCGCCGCCCGCAGCCAGGCCGCCGCGTACTTCCGGGCGAAGACCGGCGCCACCGCCGACACCCTGTACGCCTACGTCCACCGGGCCGCCCCGGCCGAGGACCCGTACGCCGACCGCGAGGCCAACGCCGAACTGGTCACCCCGCGGCTGACGTACGTCCTGCGCCGCAGCGGCCGCAGCGTCCCGATGAGCGTGCCCAAGGGCGCCGAGGTCCTGCTGGAGACCCGCCTGCCCTATCTCGACGCCGCCCAGCGCCGCGAGGTGCTGCGCACCACCGCCCTGCCCTCCGGCTACGTCCTGCTGGACGGCCCGGAGATGTGGGGCCGGCTCGACCTGTTCGCCGCGGCCGACGGGTACGGCGCGTTCGAGCAGGACGTGACCGTGGACCTGAACGCCGCCGAGGGCGGGTTCTGCGCGGCCGACACCTGGCGCAACGACATCGGCGGATCCGGCGGCCTCACCAAGCGCGGCACCGGGACGCTGACCCTGACCGGCACCAACCGCTACACCGGCACCACCGTGGTGACGGCAGGAGTCCTCGCGGCCGGCTCCCGGGACGCCCTCGGCCGCGGCGGCGTCCAGGTCCGCGGCGGCACCCTGCGGGTGGATGTCGAACGGGGGCCCCTCCGGCTGCACGGCGACTACCTGCAGTCGGCCGGCGCACGCCTGGAGTTGACGCTCCACCAGTGCCATGCCCCGGCGCTGACGGTCGCGGGCCGGGTGACGATCGGTCAGGGCGCGGAACTCCTCGTGCGGCCGGCGGAGGACCTCGAACTGGACGAGGACGTGGTGCTGCCGGTGCTCAACGCGCGTACGCTGCAAGGCGGGTTCGCCCGCGTCGCCGTCGACGCGGACGGGTACCGGGCGACGCCGCTGTACACCCGTGACGGCCTCGCGGTGCGCCTGACCCGCTGCTGAACTCACCTCCGCACCACCGGAATCCGAGGAAGGGCCGATGACCGTGCCCGCGACCAGGTCGTGCCGGACCAGCGGGCCGGCACGGTCACGGTGAGCGCAGCCCTGTTGCCGTAGTGGCGGTGGGGCGTGTGCGGATGGCGGGTTTGTGCGGTTCCGTGCGGACGGGGCGCGTCAGAAGTCTTGACGGGACACCGTCGGTGCGGGCACTGTCGCCGCTCGAGGAACTCTCCATGTCCGGCCCGGGTGGGAGAACTCTGTCCCGGGCTGGATTGTTAGCGCTCACATTCCCTTTGAGCCGCGCTCAACGACGAGCAGGGAGACAGCATGAGTGACACCACCAGGACCACCCGTGGACGGGGCGCGCTGCGCCGCCTCGCCCGGGCCGGGGCGGCCCTCGCCGTCCTCGTCGGCGCGCTGGCCGGCGCCACCGCGACGAGCGGTGCGGCCCAGGCCGCCACCCAGGGGCCGTGCGACATCTACCGCGCCGGCGGCACACCGTGCGTGGCCGCGCACAGCACCACGCGCGCGCTCTACGGCGGCTACGCCGGGCCGCTGTACCAGGTCCGGCGCGCCTCGGACCAGGCGCTGCGCGACATCGGCGTGCTGAGCACCGGCGGCTACGCCGACGCCGCCGCCCAGGACGCCTTCTGCGCGCACACGACGTGCGTGATCACCGTCATCTACGACCAGAGCGAGCGGCACAACCACCTCACCCAGGCGCCCGGCGGTGGAGCCGCGCCCGGCCCGGACAACCTCGCGGACGCCACGCTGGCGCCCACCACGCTCAACGGGCACCGCGCCTACGGCGTGTACGTCGCCCCGGGCACCGGCTACCGCAACAACCACACCTCCGGCGTCGCCACCGGCGACCAGCCCGAGGGGATGTACGCGATCCTCGACGGCACCCACTACAACGGCGGCTGCTGCTTCGACTACGGCAACGCCGAGACCAGCAGCAACGACACCGGAAACGGCCACATGGAGGCCATTTACTTCGGCAACATCAAGGTCTGGGGCTACGGCTCCGGGCCGGGCCCCTGGGTGATGGCCGACCTGGAGAACGGCCTGTTCTCCGGCGCCGACACGCGCTACAACGCCAACGACCCGACGGTGAACCACCGTTACCTCACGGCCATGGTCAAGGGAGCCCCGAACCAGTGGGCGATCCGGGCCGGCGACGCCCAGTCCGGCGGCCTGTCGACCTTCTACTCCGGTCCGCGCCCGAACGCGGCGGGCTACGACCCGATGCACAAGGAGGGCGCGATCATCCTCGGCATCGGCGGCGACAACAGCAAGAGCGCCCGGGGCACCTTCTACGAGGGCGTGATGACCGCCGGCTACCCGTCGGAGGCCACCGAGAACGCCGTCCAGGCAAACATCGTCGCGGCCGGCTACGCCAATTCCCCGGCGGCCGCCTCGGGGGCACTGCGCGGCGCCGGTTCGGGCAAGTGCCTGGACGTTCCCGGCGCCTCCGGCACCCCCGGGCTCCAGACGCAGATCAACGGCTGCTCCGGCGGGGCGAACCAGACGTGGACCCGCACCGCCGACGGCAGGCTCACCGTGGACGTCTCCGGCACCACGCTGTGCCTGGACGCGTACGGCGGCGCGACGGCCGACGGCACCAAGGTGGTGACCTGGCCCTGCAACGGCGGTGCCAACCAGCAGTGGCAGTTCAACGCCGACGGCAGCGTCACCGGCGTCCAGTCCGGCCGCTGCCTGGACGTCGCCGGGGCCGGCACGGCCGATGCCACGCCCGTCCAGCTGTGGAACTGCTGGGGCGGCGACAACCAGAGGTGGGCGCTCGGGTAGCTCGGGCAGCACCCGCCCCCGACCGAACCCGGCCCGACCGAGCCCGCCCCCGACCGAACCCGGCCCCGGCTCCGCGCACCAGCGGGGCCGGGGCCGGCCGTCGTCCCTGTGTCGCGCCGGTGGTGTCGCGTTCGCCGCGCCGGTGCTGTCGCGTTCGCCGTGCCGTCAACCGGACGTCACTCGGTGGTGTGACCGGGACGTGACGGGGGAAGGGCGTGGGGAGCAACGCGATCATGCCCGGCGCCTTCCCCGTTCGACGAGGTCACGCTTTGGCAGTGGGGGCACCTCCGGGAGCGTCAACACGCCGCAATGGCCAGATGTGGGAGGGCCGAAGCGCCTGGTAGGAAGGGATCCGCCCGTCGCGCCGAGGGTGACGAATTGGCCTGGACCTGGTCGCGTACTGTGGTCCACAATCAGGAGGAGGGGACTGCAGTGGCAACGGACAGCACCGGGACGGAACAGCGTCAGCCCGTGATGGCGGACGTGGCGAAACTGGCGGGTGTGTCCCACCAAACGGTGTCCCGGGTGCTCAACGGCGCCCCGCACGTGAAGCCCGACACCCGGGACCGGGTGCTGGCGGCCATACGGGAGCTGGACTACCGCCCCAACTCCGCGGCCCGCGCCCTGGTCACCCGCCGCTCGCAGGCGCTCGGCGTGGTCAGCTTCGACTCGACCCTCTACGGCCCGGCCTCGATGCTGGACGGGATCGAGCGGGCCGCGCGCAGCGCCGGGTACTTCGTGACCGTGACCAGCCTGCGTTCCCTGGACGGCCGTTCGGTCCAGGAGGCCGTCGACCGGCTGCGGGACCAGGGGGTGGAGGGCGTGGTGGTGATCGCGCCGCAGACCTCCTCCGTCAGCGCGGTGGCACGCCTCTCCAGTTCCGTGCCGCTGGTCGCGGTCGGCTCGGGCGACCAGGCGCGCGTGCCCATGGTGTCGGTGGGCAACCGCTACGGCGCCGGCGAGGCCACCGGGCACCTGATCGACCTCGGGCACCGCACCGTGCACCACCTGGCCGGTCCGGTCAACTGGCGGGAGAGCCAGGACCGGGAGGAGGGCTGGCGGCTCACGCTGGAGGCGGCCGGATGCCCGGTGCCGGAGGTGGAGCGCGGCGACTGGAGCGCACGCTCGGGTTACCAGGCGGGGCTGCGGATCGCCCGGCTGCACGAGGTCACCGCCGTCTTCTGCGCCAACGACCACATGGCCCTCGGCCTGCTGCGGGCCCTCCACGAGGCCGGCCGGGCCGTCCCGGACGAGATCAGCGTGATCGGCTTCGACGACATTCCGGAGGCCGCGTACTTCACCCCGCCGCTGACCACGGTGCGGCAGGACTTCGGCGAACTCGGCAGACGGGCGCTGGAACTGCTGGTCGCCGAGCTGGAGGGCGGCGCGCGCTCCGCACCGACCCAGCTGGAGATCAGCCCGGAGCTGGTGCTGCGGCGCAGCGCGGGACCGGCCGTGCGCCGTTGAGCCGACCCGGCGCCCGGTCCCCGAGCGCCGGTTCCGCAGACTGACCGATGCCGTCCGTCGCCTCCCTTGACATGCCGTTTGTTAGCGCTAACAATCTCTGTGAGCGTTAACAGAAACGCTCCCTTCCACTCCGCCGGCCGGGCCACCGCATCCCGCTTCCGTGAGCCCGGCCGACGGTTCCGCGTTCCGCCGCCTCATGAGGGAAAGGCGGCGGAATGAAGCCTGTCGGGGGGGGGGGGTGACCCGCGCCCGCCGAGGAACAACCCCGCGACCAAAAAAGAAAACAAAACCCC
>NZ_JBVHYH010000058.1:12342-52213 GCF_055569135.1 Kitasatospora sp. NPDC029367 | reverse complement strand
AAAGGGGGGGGGGAGCGTTTCTTCTTCTGTTTTTTCCTCCCCCCCCCCTCCCAAGCCCCCCCCCCCCGACAGACGACGACGCAGACCCCTCCCACGAAGGATGAGCACGTGACCGTGACCCCTCCCGCCCAGGACCCCGACCGGTACGTCGTCGGCGTCGACTTCGGCACCCTCTCCGGCCGCGCAGTGGTGGTCCGGGTCAGGGACGGCGAGGAGGTGGGCACCGCCGTCCACGACTACCCCCACGCCGTGATCGAGAGCGACCTGCCCGGCACCGGCCGACCGCTCCCGCCCGACTGGGCGCTCCAGCACCCGGAGGACTGGCGCGAGGTGCTGCGCACCGCCGTCCCGGCCGCGGTCGCCGCCGCCGGCGTCGACCCCGCGCACGTCATCGGCATCGCCACCGACTTCACCGCCTGCACCGTCCTGCCGGTGCTCGCCGACGGCACCCCGCTGGCCGAGACCTCCGCCTGGTCCGGCCACCCGCACGCCTGGCCCAAGCTCTGGAAGCACCACGCCGCGCAGCCCCAGGCGGACCGGATCAACGAACTGGCCCACGCCCGCGGCGAGAAGTGGATCTCCCGCTACGGCGGGAAGATCTCCGCCGAGTGGCAGTACGCCAAGGCCCTGCAGGTCCTGGAGGAGGACCCGGCCGTCTACGCCGCCTGCGAGCGCTGGATCGAGGCCGCCGACTGGATCGTCTGGCAGCTCACCGGCGCCGAGAGCCGCAACACCTGCACCGCCGGATACAAGGGCATCCACCAGGACGGGAGTTACCCGAGCGAGGACTACCTCGCCGCGCTCCACCCGCAGTTCGCCGACTTCGCCCGCACCCGCCTGGAGCACCCGCTCTCCCCGCTGGGCTCCAGGGTGGGCGCGCTCACCCCGCAGGCGGCGCAGTGGACCGGCCTGCCCGAGGGGATCGCCGTCGCCGCCGGCAACGTCGACGCCCACGTGGCCGCACCGGCCGCCCGCGCCGTCGACAACGGCCAACTCCTCGCCATCATGGGCACCTCCACCTGCCACGTCGTCAACGGCGCCACCCTCGCCGACGTCCCCGGCATCTGCGGCGTCGTCGAGAACGGCATCGTCACCGGCTCCTACGGCTACGAGGCCGGCCAGAGCGCCGTCGGCGACATCTTCGCCTGGTGGCTGCGCCAGGGCGTGCCCGCCGACTACCTGGCCGAGGCCGAGGCCAACGGCGAGGACCTCCACCAGCTGCTCACCCGCAAGGCCGCCGCCCAACCCGTCGGCGCCCACGGCCTGGTGGCGCTCGACTGGATGAACGGCAACCGCTCCACCCTGGTCGACCACCACCTGTCCGGCGTGATCGCGGGCCTCACCCTGACCACCCGCCCCGAGGAGGTCTACCGGGCCCTGCTGGAGGCCACCGCCTTCGGCACCCGCGTCATCGTCGAGGCGCTGGAGCAGGGCGGCGTCCCCGTCACCGAGTTCATCGTCACCGGCGGCCTCAAGAAGAACGACCTGCTGATGCGGATCTACGCCGACGTGCTGCGCCGCCCGGTCTCGGTCGCCGAGTCCGAGCAGGGGCCGGCGCTCGGCTCCGCGATCCACGCGGCCGTCGCCGCCGGAGCGTACCCGGACGTGCGCACCGCGGCCGCCGCCATGGGCCGGGTGCGGCAGGGCGCCTACCTGCCCGACCCGGCCGCAGCCGACACCTACGACCTGCTCTTCGCCGAGTACCGCGCGCTGCACGACCACTTCGGCCGCGGCGCCGACAAGCTCCTGCACCGCCTGCGCGACATCCGCAACACCGCCCTCACCACACCGAGCGAGGCCCTGTGAACGCGACCATCGACCGCATCCGCCGCCAGGTCAGCGACCTCCACCAGGAACTGGTCCGCTACAACCTGGTCGTCTGGACGGCCGGCAACGTCTCCGCCCGTGTCCCCGGCGAGGACCTGCTCGTCATCAAGCCGAGCGGCGTCTCCTACGACGAGCTGACGCCCGGGAACATGATCGTCTGCGACCTGGACGGCAAGGTCGTCGAGGGCGAGCACGCGCCCTCCTCCGACACCGCCGCGCACGCCTACGTCTACCGCCACCTGCCCGAGGTCGGCGGCGTGGTCCACACCCACTCCACCTACGCCTGCGCCTGGGCGGCCCGCGCCGAGGCCGTCCCCTGCGTCCTCACCGCGATGGCCGACGAGTTCGGCGCCGAGATCCCCGTCGGCCCGTTCGCCCTGATCGGCGACGACTCGATCGGCCGGGGCATTGTGGACACCCTCAGGGGCCACCGCTCGCCCGCCGTCCTGATGCAGAACCACGGCGTCTTCACCATCGGCAAGGACGCCAAGGCCGCCGTGAAGGCCGCCGTGATGTGCGAGGACGTGGCCCGCACCGTCCACCTCTCCCGCCAGCTCGGCGAGCCGCTGCCCATCGCCCAGGCGGACATCGACAGCCTCAACCACCGCTACCAGAACGTCTACGGCCAGCCCCAGGGCCGGTAAGAAGGAGCCACCCCCGTGAAGAAGCCGCTGAACGGACGCCAGGTCTGGTTCCTGACCGGCAGCCAGGGCCTCTACGGCGAGCAGACGCTGCGCCAGGTCGCCGAGCAGTCCCGGCAGATCGCCGCGGCCCTGGACGGCGCCCCGGCGATGCCCGTCGAGGTGGTCTGGAAGCCCGTCCTCACCGATGCGGACGCCATCCGCCGCATCTGCCTGGAGGCGAACTCCGCGGACGAGTGCATCGGCCTGATCGCCTGGATGCACACCTTCTCCCCGGCGAAGATGTGGATCGCCGGACTCGACGCCCTGCAGAAGCCGCTGCTCCACCTCCACACCCAGGCCAACGTCGAACTGCCCTGGGACTCCATCGACATGGACTTCATGAACCTGAACCAGGCCGCCCACGGCGACCGCGAGTTCGGCTACATCCAGTCCCGCCTGGGCGTCCCCCGCAAGACCGTCGCTGGGCACGTCAGCGACCCGGCCGTGGCCGCCCGGGTCGGAGCCTGGGCCCGCGCCGCCGCCGGCCGCGCCGAACTGCGCAGCCTCAGGCTCGCCCGCTTCGGCGACAACATGCGCGACGTCGCCGTCACCGAGGGGGACAAGGTCGAGGCCCAGCGCCGCTTCGGCGTCTCCGTCAACACCTACGGCGTCAACGACCTGGTCGCCGCGGTGGACGCGGCCGAGGACGCCGACGTCACCGCGCTGGCCAAGGAGTACGAGGACAGCTACCGCCTCGCCCCCGAACTGCGGGCCGGCGGGGAGCGCCACGACTCGCTGCGCTACGCGGCGCGGATCGAGCTCGGCCTGCGCGGCTTCCTGGAGCAGGGCGGCTTCAAGGCGTTCACCACCAACTTCGAGGACCTCGGCGGACTGCGCCAGCTGCCCGGCCTCGCCGTCCAGCGGCTGATGGCCGACGGCTACGGCTTCGGCGGCGAGGGCGACTGGAAGACCGCCACCCTGCTGCGCACCCTCAAGGCGGCCTCCAGCGGCCTGCCCGGCGGGACCTCCTTCATGGAGGACTACACCTACCACCTGGAGTCCGGCTCCGAGCTGATCCTCGGCGCGCACATGCTGGAGGTCTGCCCGAGCATCGCGGCCGGGACCCCCTCCTGCGAGATCCACCCGCTGTCCATCGGCGGCCGGGAGGACCCGGTCCGCCTGGTCTTCGACGCCGAGCCCGGCCCGGCCGTGGTGGTCGGCCTCGCGGACCTCGGTGACCGGTTCCGGCTGGTCGCCAACGAGGTGGACGTGGTCGAGCCGCCGGCGCCGCTGCCGCACCTGCCGGTCGCCCGCGCGGTGTGGAAGCCGCGGCCGGACCTCCACACCTCCACCGAGGCCTGGCTGACGGCCGGCGGGCCGCACCACACCGTGCTCACCCGGGCGCTCGGCGCCGAGGAGCTCGACGACCTCGCCGAGATGCTGGGGGTGGAACTCCTGCTGATCGACGAGGACACGTCCCTGCGCCGGTTCACCAAGGAACTGCGCTGGAACCAGGCGTACCACCGCCTGGCCCAGGGGCTGTGAGGCCCGTGTCCCGAACCGACGACGCCCGCCGACCCGGCGGGCGTCGCCCGTTCACGCCGAGACCCCGCACGGAACGGAGCGGCCGCGTGCCGAGAGAAGCGCTCACATCGACGGGCGAGGTGACCGTCTCCCAGAACGTCACCGCGACGCTGCCGGACGGACGGCCCGTCACCAGCTGGACGCTGGCCTCGCCCCGGGGCGTGAGCGCCGAGGTGCTCGGTCTCGGCGCCCGCCTCCAGGCCCTGTACGCGCCGGACCGCGACGGGGTGCCGGCGAACGTCGTCCTCGGCTGCGACGGCGTCGAGGACCTGCTCGGGGAGGCGGTGTACCTCGGGGCGACCGTCGGCCGCTACGCGAACCGGATCGCGGGCGGGGAGTTCCCGCTCGGCGGCACCACGCACCGGGTGGCGGCCCCGCCCGGCGGCCACGCCCTGCACGGCGGAACGGACGGTTTCGCCTCCCGGCTGTGGGACGGCGTCGCGGTCCGGGAGGGCCGGCGGGCCGGGGTGCGGCTGCGGCTGCACAGCCCCGACGGCGACCAGGGCTTCCCGGGAGCGCTCACGGTCGAGGTCACGTACCTGCTCGACCCGGCGGGTGAGCTGTGGATCGGCTACCGCGCGACCACCGACGCCCCGACGGTCGTCAACCTCACCAACCACGCGTACTTCAACCTGGCCGGCGAGGGCGACGGCACGGTGCTGGACCACCTGCTGCGGGTGGAGGCCGGCGGGTACCTTCCGGTGGACCCGGGGCTGATACCGGTCGGACCGGTGGCGCCGGTCGACGGCACGCCCTTCGACCTGCGCGAGGCCCGGCGGATCGGGAACCGCTTCGCCGAGGGGAACCGGCAGATCCTCCGGGCCGGCACGGGCTTCGACCACAACTGGGTCCTGGACGGCAACGGGTCCCGGCAGGTCGCCACCCTGAGCCACCCGGCCAGCGGCCGGCGCCTGGACTGCCTGACGACGGAACCGGGCATCCAGGTCTACACCGGCAACCACTTCGACGGCACCCTGATCGGCCGCTCCGGGCGCCCGTACGGCGCGTACGCGGGCGTCGCGCTGGAGACCCAGCACTTCCCGGACTCGCCGAACCGGCCCGAGTACCCCTCCACCGTCCTGCGCCCGGGGGAGGAGTTCCGCTCGATGACCGTGTACCGCTTCTCGGCCGAGTAGGGGTCACCCGGCCGAGGGGAAGGGGGCGGTGGGGGCGGGTGGGCCCCACCGCCCCCGTGTGGTTTCGACGCTCACGCGTCCGGGCCTCCGGCCACTCCGGTAGGAAAGTCGGTGCAGCCGTCTTGACGGGCCGGGGCGCGCGGGTATTGACTCCGCTCACACCCAGGATCGGATCCGCCTCCCAGCAGGGGGCTCGCTTCGGGCTTGAATTGTTAGCGTTAACAATCCTCCGAGGACGAGCGGTGGTCCGACGGGCAGTGTGGTGGCCCACCCGGGATCGCCGCCTCTTGGGTTCCGGCGGGCGACGGTGGGGATTCCTCGCCGGTCGAGCCTAACTCCTGGCGCCCGCCGTCAGGTTGCACACGTGTTAACGACTGCCGAACCGGGTGACGGTTCCCTCCCTCCCAGACAGGAGATCTTGATGCGCAGACGACGTTCCGACCGCAGGCCCCTGACGGTGCTGTTCGCCGCGATGGCCGCGGCCGTGGTGGCGTTGGCGGCGATGCTCGTCGCAGCCCCGGCGCAGGCGGCCACCAGCGGCGCCCTGCGTGGTGCGGGATCCGGCCGGTGCCTCGACGTGCCGAACGCCGCCCAGAGTGACGGAACGTTCCTGCAGATCTGGGACTGCTCGGGCGGGACCAATCAGCAGTGGACGCTGACGTCCGCCAACCAGCTGACCGTGTACGGCAACAAGTGCCTGGACGTCCCGGGCCACGCCACCGCGGCCGGCACCCGGGTGGAGATCTGGACCTGCACCGGTGCGGCGAACCAGCAGTGGCGGGTGAACGCCGACGGCAGCATCGTCGGCACCGAGTCCGGACTGTGCCTGGACGTGTCGGGCGGCGGTACCGCCAACGGCACGGCGGTGCAGCTCTGGAACTGCAGCGGCACCGGCAACCAGCAGTGGACCGGCCTGTCCGGGACGGGCACCACGTGCGCTCTCCCGTCGACGTACCGGTGGACCTCGACCGGTCCGCTGGCGGACCCGGCGAACGGCGGCGCCGCGCTGAAGGACTTCACCGACGTGGTCTACAACGGCAAGCACCTGGTCTACGCGACCTACTCCGACGGCACCTCGTGGAAGTCGATGGGATTCGCGCCCTTCACGAACTGGTCGGACATGGCCTCGGCCACCCAGACCGTCATGCCCTCGTCCGCGGTGGCGCCCCAGCTGTTCTACTTCGCGCCCAAGAACACCTGGGTGCTGGCCTCGCTGGGGTGGGGCACCGCCTGGCCCTTCACCTACCGCACGTCCAGCGACCCGACCAACCCCAACGGCTGGTCCGCTCCGCAGGCGCTGTTCACCGGCAGCCTCCCCACCGGGGGCCCGATCGACCCGACCCTGATCGCCGACGACCAGAACATGTACCTGTTCTTCGCCGGTGACAACGGCAGCATCTACCGCGCCAGCATGCCGATCGGCAACTTCCCCGCCAGCTTCGGCTCCTCGTACACCACGGTCATGACCGACACGGTGCAGAACCTGTTCGAGGCGCCCCAGGTCTACAAGGTCCAGGGCCAGAACCAGTACCTCATGCTCGTCGAGGCCCGGGACGCGAACGAGCACCGCTACTTCCGCTCGTTCACCGCCACCAGCCTGAACGGCTCCTGGACGGCGCAGGCCGCCACCGCGAGCAACCCCTTCGCCGGCAAGGCCAACAGCGGCGCCACCTGGACCAACGACATCAGCCACGGCGACCTCGTCCGAAACAACCCCGACCAGACCATGACCGTCGACCCCTGCAACCTGCAGCTCCTCTACCAGGGCCGGAACCCCTCCTCGGACGGCGCGCCCTACATCCAACTGCCGTACCGGCCGGGCGTGCTCACCCTGCAGCGCTGACCCGCCCGTTCCACCCCGGGAACCCGTAGCCGACGTCCCGAGGGGCCCCGGCCGCCGGAAGGTGGCGGCCGGGGCGGGGAGGGGCGCGGGTCAGGAGACGGTGCCGGTCACGGTGTTGCCGGACCTGGTGACGGTGTAGGTCACGGTGTCACCGGTCCAGAAGCGGAAGGTGAGCGTCGCCGGGGCGCCGTCCTTGAGCGACTTGAGGAAGTCGGGCTTGACGGTGGTGGTGTCGGCGCCGTAGTCGGCGCGGTAGTTGTCGAAGGTCTGGTAGGTGGTCCAGGAGGCCGGGCCGGCGGCGGTGCCGTCGGCGTAGGTGGACTGCACGTTGGCCATCAGGGAGCCGTTGAACCGGGTGGGGATGGTGAGCCCGTCGAGCGTCCCGGTGGCGTCGGCCATGGTCGGCTTGTCGTAGGAGCGCACGAAGAGCTTCCACGGGACGCCGTCGGAGTACCGGACTTCGAGGGTGGCGTTGATCCCGGCGGCGCGGTCCCCGGCGAGCCGGGTGAGGGCGCCGGCGGTCAGGGTGAGCCGGTCGCCGTCGAGGGTGTAGTCGACGTAGGGGATCAGCGGCCGGTCGCCCTGCCACAGGCCGGCGAACCCGAGGCCGTTGCGGTTCAGGGTGACGGTCTGCGCCGCGACGGGGCCGGACTTCGGCAGGAAGAGGTTGTCGGTGGAGGCGGTGCCCGAGCGGGTCCGCCAGGAGCTCTGGATCAGGGCCTTCATCTCGGGGACCGCCCACTGCATGGTGGAGCGGTTCAGGAAGTCGTTGAAGGCGTCCCACACGGCGGAGGTCATGCCGTTGCGCCGCGCCTCGTAGTTGACGTGCTCGAAGTACTTGAGCATCTCGCCGCGCTCGACCACGCCGGAGTAGGGCGAGGTGAGCAGGCCGTACTCGCCCAGGTAGACCGGGATGCCCTTGGCGACGAAGGTGTCGTGCACGCGGGCGAAGCCCTCGGTGAGGTCCGACTGGGCCTTCGCGTCGTAGGTGGTCCCGTTGGCGATGTTCACGCTGAACGGGTACCAGCTGTAGTAGTGCACGGTGGCGACCAGGTTGCGGTCGTGCAGCGAGCTCATCGTGGTGGACAGGTCGTCCAGCCAGTGCTGGGCGTTGTTGGTCTCCTCCGAGGGCAGGACGAGCAGGCGGTCCTTGTTCCGTCCGCCGGAGTTGCGGACGATGCTGTGGAACAAGGTGTTGAGTTCCCGCAGGTACTGGGTCTTCTGGGCGTCGGTGGAGTTGTCGAACTGCGGTTCGTTGATGCTCTCCATGAGCAGGGTGCGCGGCTCGTCCTTGAAGGCGGTGGCGATCTGCTGCCAGGTCGAGTTGAACCGCGCCATGACGGTGTCGTGGTCGGTCGACATGTACTCGATCCACTTCCACGAGTCGTGGTGGACGTTGATCTCGACGTAGAGGCCGTCCTCCAGGGCCCAGTCGACCACCTGCTTCACCCGGTTCATCCACACCGGGTCGATGGTGTAGGGGGCCGTGTCGGACTGGTGCGGGTACCAGGTGACGGGGATGCGGACGCTGCGGAAGCCCTGGGCCTTGAGGCCGTCGAAGGTGGCCTTGGTGGTGAGCGGGTTGCCCCAGGAGGTCTCGTCGGGGATGGCGTCGAGGGTGTTGCCGAGGTTCCAGCTGGGCTGCATCCGGGCCACGGCGGCCATCGGGTCGCTCGGGACCCGGGCCCCCGCCGCCTCGGCCGCCGCCAGGGGCTGCTGACCGGAGGGGGCGGCGACGGCGGTGCCGCCGCAGAGGGCGCCGGTGGTGACCAGGGCCACCACGAGGCCGGCCGTGCGCAGGAGGCGGCGGTTGCGGGGACGTGCGGTGTGCTGGGCGTCGTTCACGATTGTCCCTCTCGTGCTGACGGGTGGGGGAGCCCCTGACGGGTGGTCAGGGAAGCGGGAGCGGCTCGTAGTCGAACCGGTCGAAGTGGACGGTGCCTTCGGCGGCGTACATGCCGATGACCCGGCCGGTGAAGCCGCCGGCCACTTCGGTGGAGAGGTAGCGGCCGTCGAGGCCCGCGAGCACGGTGAAGGTGCCGTCGGGCTCCTCGACGCCGAGGAGGACGTCGTCGGGGCCGGTGCGCGGGCCGCGCGTTGGGCGCGGGACGACGTCCACGCCGAGCACCACGGCCCCGGGGGGCACCGGACGGGAGGCGACCTCGGTGCGCAGCGAGCCGATCCGGGCGAGGACCGTCACCTCGCCGTCGGCCGCCTCGATCTCGTAGTGGTGGTCCTCGTCCATGCGGACGGCCAGGCCGCCGCGGCCCCCGGCCGGGTCGATCAGGGTGCGGGCCCGGCAGCCGAGGTGCTGCTGGCGGCGGCCGACGAACACCACGTCGTTCTCGTCGAGGGAGGCGCCGGCGGCGCGCAGGGTGAGCCAGCCGGAACGTTCCTTCGTGGTGACCAGGTGCTCGGGGCGCTCGCGCACCGAGATCCACTGGGGGTGCAGTTCGGCCTGGTCGAAGTCGTCCCGGGCCGGGGCGGCGGGCACTGGGTGCAACGGCCAGGCTGGGGTGGGCAGTTCGGGGGTGATCCGGCCGACCACCGGCCAGCCGTCCACCCACTCGACCGGGGCGAGGAAGGTCTCCCGGCCGAGCACGTACCAGCCGGGGGTGCCGCCGCGCGGCCGGACGGCGAGCAGCACCATCCACCAGGAGCCGTCGGGCGCCTGGACGAGGTCGGCGTGCCCGGTGTTCTGGATGGGATGGTCGATGCCGCGGTGGGTCAGCACCGGGTTGGCCGGGCACGCCTCGAAGGGGCCGGAGGGCGAGGTGCCGCGGGCGATGGAGACGGCGTGGCCGCGCTCGGTGCCGCCCTCGGCGATCATCAGGTACCAGTACGCGCCGATCCGGTACAGGTGCGGGGCCTCGGGGGCCATGGCGCCGGGCGCGCCGGACCAGATCCGCTGCGGCTCGCCGATGGTCTCGCCGGTCGTCGGGTCGAGGCGGACCTGGGAGACGCCGGCGACGGTGCAGTAGCAGGTGCCGTCCTCGTCCCAGGAGAGATCCGGGTCGATGCCGTGGACGCCGGGCAGCCGGACCGGCTCGGACCAGGGGCCGGCCGGGTCGGTGGCGGTGAGGAGCAGGTTGCCGTCGCCGCTGACGTTGGTGACGATCAGCCAGAAGCGGCCGTCGTGGTGGCGCAGCGTCGGGGCGTAGATCCCGCCGGAGGACGGGGACTCGCGCGGCAGGCGCAGCTGGCTCGGCCGGTCCAGGGCGTTGCCGATCTGGGTCCAGTTGAACAGGTCGCGGCTGTGGAAGACGGGGATGCCCGGGAAGTACTCGAAGCTGGAGCAGACGAGGTAGTAGTCGTCGCCCACGCGGCAGACGCTCGGGTCCGGATGGAAGCCGGGGATCACCGGATTGGGGAGGGTGCCGGTCGGCTGGGTCTGGTCTGACACGTGGTCGGTTCCTTTCGAAGGTGCGTGTCGGGGTGGTGGTGCCCCGGGCCCTCGGTCCTGGAGGGATCCGGGGCCGGGGCACCACCGGGTCACCGGGTTCAGCCGATCGCGCAGGAGGCGCCGTTGAACCGGAAGGCGGAGGGGTTGGCGTCACTGCTGGACCAGGTGGCCTTGAAGCCCCACTGGACGCTGCCGCCCTGCGGGACGGAGGCGTTGTAGGACACGTTCCCGGCGGTGACGTTCGGGCCGCTCTGCGACACCGAGGCGTTCCAGCTGTTGGTGATGGTGTTGTCGCCGGGGAAGTCGAAGCCGAGGGACCAGCCGTTGACCTGGCCGAGGCCGTTGTTGACGACGGTGATGTTGCCGACCGTGACGCCCGACCACTCGTTCTTGTTGTAGACGACCCGGCAGGCCGCGCTGGTCGGGTGCATCTGGACGACCGTGATGCCGTAGGCGGGCACGGTCTGGGTGGTCGGACTGCCGGACTGGGCGGTGCCGATCCCGTGGGCGTTCTTGAGGTAGGAGTGGACGGTCGGGGTGGCGGCGGACGGGGTGAACCCGGTGTAGGAGAGGTTCACCGTGGCGTCGTTGTTCGGGTCCTTGTTGATCAGCATGACGTCCACGTCGCCGTCGGCGCGGCGGACGGCGTGCGCGGTGAGCAGCGAGGACGAGCTGGCGGCCTTGACGAGCGTGTCCCCGGGCGCGCCGAGCCTGCCGATCATCTGGATGCCGTAGTAGGCGGGGAAGGGGGTGTTGGCGGCCGGCTCGCAGGGGGAGCCGCTGGAGAGCAGGCCGCCGTCGTTGTAGTCGGTGGCGCCCTCGACGGTGGTCACCTGCGTGCAGTCGGTGCCGTTGCGCAGGTCCCACCAGTCCACGTTGAAAGCGCCGTTCTCCAGCCAGGTGAGGTAGTTGTCCGGGGCGAACAGTCCGTTGGGGGAGGTGTCCAGGTAGGCCTGGGCGTTCGCCTCGGTCACCGCGATGCCGACGTCGGGGGCGTTGGTCCCGGCGTACTGGTTGATCAGCGAGCGCACGGCGCCGGCGATGGTGGCGTTCTGGGCCTGCGGCTTGGTGAGCAGGTCGGCGGGGCTGGTGCTGGTGGGGTAGGCGTGCACGATGGCGAAGTCGATCTTCGAGCCGGCGATCGACAGGACGGTGTGGTTCCAGTCCATGGTGTCGCCCGGTCCGACCATGCCGTCCGGCCAGTAGCCGGGGGTGGTCAGCACGGCGCCGATCCTGACGTTCGGGTCGGCCGCCTTCATCGCCGAGACGTACTGGAGCACGTTGTTCGCGTAGGTTGTGGCGCTCTTGCTGCTGTGGGTGTCGTACTCCCACTTGGCGCCGTACTCGCCGTTACCGTAGACCTCGTTGCCGATCTCCCAGTACTTGACGCCGTAGCCCTTGGTGACGTTGGCGTAGTGGACCCAGGCGGCGGCCTCCTGGGGGGTGCCCGAGCCATAGTTGGCGGTGATGATCGGCTGCGCTCCGGCGGCGCGCACGGTGCTCATGAAGGCGTCGAAGCCGGTGTTCGGGGCGATGTACGCGCCGTCGTCGGCCGTGCCGGTCTGCCAGTGGTAGACGTCGGAGTGGCTGCCGCCGGGGTAGCGGACGGTGTTGATGCCGGCCGTGCTGAGCAGGCCGGGGGTGGCGGCGGCGTTCATGGCGGCGTCGTAGACCGGGATGTTCACGCCGACGCCCGTGGCGGGGATGTCGGCGAGCTGCAGGGCGGCGTCGACCGACACCGACACGGGGTTCGCGGTGACGGCGGGCGGTGCGGCGGCGGCAGGCGGCGCCGCGACGGCGATCGCGCCGGTGACCGCGAGCGCCAGGGCCGCTGCGGCGGCTATGGCGCGATCATGACAGGTGCGGGCTGACCATTTCATGGCGTCCCTCCAGGGGGTGGGGGTGCGAGGCGTTCGCGTGGGGGTGCGAACTCCCGCGATCTGGACGGCAGGGGCCCGTGCGGCTGCAGGACCGGGCCCGGACGCTGTGCTGCTCCGTCGGTGCGCGGGTCGGCGTGGCGGGCCGCGCGCGATCGACTGACGCATCGTCAACACCTCTCGGATGAAAGCGCGGTGAGGCGCAGCAGGACGGCGGACGGGGCCGTCGGCAGGGTCAGGGTGAGTTCGGCGGTGTGCGGGTGCCAGGTGGCCGACGCCTTGCTGTCGGCCGGGTAGAGCACCTCGGTGCGGACCTCGGCGCCGCGCAGGTGGGGCAGCGCGAGGTCCCTGACGGTCTCCTCCCCGCCACGCCTCCAGGCGGTGACGTACGTGGTGGCCGGGGTGTGCAGCGCCAGGGCGATCCACGGGTCCTCCCAGCCCGGGAGCCCCAGCGGCCAGGCGGGCACCGCCTGGGGAAGGTCGGCGCGGATCGCCTTGTGGACGGCCACCGCCTCGTGGACCAGCTCCCGGGAGCGCGGGGGGAGTTCGGTGAGCCGCCCGGAGAGGTGGATGCGGCCCAGCAGCGCGTTGGCCATGGTGAGGGCGACCTCGTCGGGGGTGTCCTCGGGCAGCGGGTAGGCCCAGACGGCGCCCTGCTCCGGGGTGACGGCGGTGGGGGCCGCCGCCGCGATCGGTGCGTAGCGCAGCAGGTCCTGCTGGTCGCTGGTGGACTGCAACTGGAGCCGGGACAGCAGGGCGTGGTCCATCCGCATGCCGCCGGAGGCGCAGTTCTCGATCACCAGGTCCGGGTGGCGGTCCAGGAGGCCGTCGAGCCAGTCGAGTTGGGCGCGGTTGTGGCCGAGCAGGCCGGCCGCCGGAACCTCTCCCGGATGGGCGCTGGTGCCGGAGCCCGGGTCGGTGTTGTGGTCGAGCTTGAGGTAGCCGACGCCCCACTCGCCGACCAGGCGGTCCACCACCCCGTCCAGGTGGGCCCGGGCGGCCGGGTGGCGCAGGTCCAGGTGGTAGCGCCCGCCGCCCTCCTCCACCCGCAGGCCGTCGCGGCGGAAGAACGCCTCCTCCGGGAGGGACGCGGCCACCGGGCTGTCCACCCCGACCGCCTCCGGCTCCAGCCACAGGCCGGGGACCATGCCGCGCTCCCGGATGCGGTCGAGGACCTCGTGGATGCCCTTCGGCCCGGGGAACCGGGCGGCCGACGGCTCCCAGGCCCCGACGGAGCTCCACCAGCTGCCCCCGTCGTCGTACCAGCCGGCGTCGATGACGAAGTACTCGGCGCCGGCCTCGGCGGCCGCGTCGACCAGCGGCAGCAGCTTGGCCGTGGTCGGGTCGCCCATCAGGCAGTTCATGTAGTCGTTGAAGATCACCGGCAGGCGGTGGTGGTCGGGGTGCGGGCGGCGGGTGGCGCGCCGGTAGCGGGTGAGGGCGGCGAAGGCGGCGTCCGGGCCGCCCTCCGCGGCCAGCGCGAGCGCCACGGGCACGGTGCGGAACTCGGCGCCGGGCTCCAGCGGGTGCCGCCAGCCGTGGTCGGCGGCCTCGGGCCCGTACAGCGCCGCGTACGCGGTGTCGTCCCGCACCCCGCACTCCCAGCGCCAGCCCCCGCCGTTGTGCTCGATCTGCCACAGCCAGGTCCGGCCGGAGCGGCGGTCCGTCAGGCCGCCCATCGGCAGGTGCCCGCAGCTGGACCACACGCCCTGCCCGGCCAGGACCTGGGTGCTGCGCCCGGCGGTGGTGTGGAAGCGGCCGCTGCGCTCGGGCGAGGAGGCCCGCAGTGGTCGGCGCTGCCAGCGGCACTCGGCGAACCACTCGTTCTCCGCCCACAGCAGGTCGGCGGCGTCCAGGGCCGGGGCGCCGCCCTCGGTGAGGCAGCCCGCCACGAGCGAGGCGACCGACTCCAGGTGCAGCGTGCGCGGCCCGTCGTTGCGCAGCAGGACCTCGCTGCGCAGCACCGGCAGGCCGTCCGGGGAGCGGTGGACCACCACGGCGGTCAGTCCGGTCTCCGGCTCGTGGAGTTCGACGGTGAGCACGTGCCAGTCGCCGTTCCGGCCCGCGCGGTGGGAGCGGTGGCGCAGCCGTGGGCCGAGGACGGTGTTGACGAGGTGGCGGCCCGACCAGGAACGGCCGAGGCCGGCGGTCGTCACCTCCACCAGCGGCAGCGGTGCGCAGGGGCGCGCGGCGGTGGACTTCTCGCCGGGCGCGCCGAGGCGCACCAGGCGGGCGGCGCCCTGCTCGTCCAGGGCGATCTCCAGCTCCAGGGCGTCGTGGCCCCAGCGGATCGTCTCGTGCGGGTCGGTCATGGTGCTGCCCTCCTGGGAAGGGAGACGCGGCGGGGGTCAGCGCGCGCGCAGGACCGCGCAGCCGCCGGGCGGCAGTTCGCCGAGCGTGGTGCCGGTGAGCAGGTCGTGGCCGGGCTGCGGCAGCGGTACGGCCTCGGGGCGGTGGTTGAGCAGCAGGTGCCAGGCGCGGCCGTCCGGGGCGTGCCGGGTGACGGCCTCCACGCCCCGGGTTAGTCCGGGCAGTTCGGGGGCGGCCCCGGCCTGCGCGAGGAGCCGCTCGACCAGGGCGGCGTAGCCGGCGTCGTCGAGGCGGGTGGACAGGTACCAGCCGTGGCCGGAGCCGAAGGCGTGGCGGGTGAGCGCCGGGCTTCCGGCGAGCGGGCCGTGGGTGTAGGCGGCGAGCGCCTCGGCGCCCTCGGTGCGCAGGGACTCCGTCCAGGAGGTGGCCGTCGAGCCGTCGGAGAGGGTGATCTCCTCGTCCTGCCGCAGCGGGCGGTACTCCTCGGCCCGGATGCCGAGCGCCTCGCGCAGCGGTGCGGCCGGGTACCCGCCGAGCCGGGAGTGGAGGTGTCCGTCGACCACGCCGCTGAAGTGCTGGACGAGCAGGGTGCCGCCGTCGGCGACGTAGTGGCGCAGGTTCTCCGCTCCGGCATCGGTGAGCAGGAACAGCGCCGGGGCGAGGACCAGCCGGTAGCGGCTCAGGTCGTGCTCGGGGTGGGCGAGGTCGACCGTCCGGCCGGCGTCCCACAGCGCGCGGTGGGCGCGGCGCAGGGCGGCGTAGTAGTCGAGTTCGGGGGAGGGGAGGCCGTCGACGCCCAGGGCCCACCAGGCGTCGGAGTCGTGCAGGACGGCGACCTCGGCGCGGACGGTGGAGCCGGCGAGCTCGCCGAGCCGGGCGAGGGCCTCGCCGGTGGCCGTGACCTCGCGGAAGATCCGGCTGTCCGGCCCGGCGTGCGGGACCATCGCCGAGTGCCACTGCTCGGCGCCGGCCCGGGACTGGCGCCACTGGAAGAACAGGGCGCCCTCGGAGCCGCGGGCGATGTGGGCGAGCGAGTGGCGCAGGATGTCCCCGGGCTCCTTGGCGAGGACGCGCCCGTCGGCGTAGACGGTGTTGGTGCCCTGTTCCATCAGCAGCCAGGGGGCGCCGCCGGCGATCGAGCGGGCCCGGTCGGCGTCGAAGGCGGCGTGGGCGGCGGCCTCGAGGCCGGGGGCGCTGGGGTAGTGGTTGACGGTCACCACGTCGACCTCGCGGCCGAAGGCCCACAGGTCGAGGTTCTGGTAGCCGGGCAGCATGAGGTTGGTGGTGACGGGGCGGTCGCTGTGGGCGCGGATCGCGTCGCGCTGCTCGCGGTAGGCGGCGAGGGTCTCGTCGGACCAGAAGCGGCTGAAGTCCAGGCTCTGGCCGGGGTTGTGGTGCCACTGGGTGGTGCGGGGCGGCAGGATCTGCTCCCACGAGGTGTAGTGCTGGCTCCAGAAGTCCGTTCCCCAGGCCTCGTTGAGGGCGTCGAGCGATCCGTGGCGCTCGCGCAGCCACACGCGGAAGGCGGCGGCGGTGTGGTCGCAGTGGCAGAGGGTCACGTACTCGTTGTGGACGTGCCACAGGGCCAGCGCCGGGTGGTCGCCGTAGCGTTCGGCGAGGGCGGCGGCGATGCGGCGCGCGGCCCGGCGGTAGGCCGGGGCGGTGAGGCAGTAGGTGTCCCGGCTGCCGTGGGTCAGCCGGGTGCCGTCGGGGCGCAGCGGCAGGGCTTCCGGGTGGGCCAGGGTGAACCAGGGCGGCGGGGAGGCGGTGGGCGTGGCCAGGTCGACGGCGACGCCGGCCGCGTGGAGGCGGTCGAGGTGGGCGTCGAGCCAGGCGAAGTCGTACCGGCCCTCCTCGGGTTCCAGCAGGGCCCAGGAGAAGACGCCGACGGTGGCGAGGTTGACGCGGGCCCGGCGCATCAGCTCGTCGTCCTCCTTCCAGACCTGGGCGTCCCACTGCTCGGGGTTGTAGTCCCCGCCGTAGGCGAGGGCGCCGAGGCGGTCGGTGAGCCGTTGCGGATCCATCCGGGGGCCGTCCTTCCAGGAGTGCGGTCAACTGCGGTGCGGGGCGGGGGCGGTGCTCTCGCGGACCACCAGTTCCGGGGGCATCAGCAGGAGTTGGTCCGGCGGCTGTTCGCCCGCGGCGGTCGCGGTGATCCTCGCCATGACCTGCTCGACGGCGACCTGGCCGAGGTCCTTCTTGGGGCTGGTGACGGAGGTGAGCCGGGGGGAGTGCTGCTCGGCCAGCGGGTCGGGGCAGATGGCGATGACGGAGGCGTCCTCCGGTACGGTCCGCCCGCTGGCGCGCAGCAGGCTGAGCAGCGGGCCGATCGCGGCCTCGTTCTGCACCACGAAGCCCGTGGTGTCGGGGCGGTCCGCGAGGATGCGGGCCAGGGTGCCGGCGGTGCTCTCGTAGGTGCCCTCGCAGGGGCGGTGCAGGAAGCGCAGGCCGCGCCGTTCGGCGCGGGCGCGGAAGCCGTTGAGGGTGCGCTCGGCGTAGCCGGCGTGGCGCCGGTAGACGCGGTTGCTGTAGCCGATGAAGGCGATGTCGCGGTGGCCGAGGTCGGCCAGGTGGTCGGCGCACAGGGCGCCGGCGGTGGCGAAGTCGTGGTCGACGCAGGAGAGTCCGGCGGGGTCGTCGGGCAGTCCGATGAGGGCGGCGGGGATGTCCTCGGCGCGCAGGACGGGGATGCGGTCGTCGTCGAGCCGGACGTCCATCAGGATGACGCCGTCGGCGAGCCCGGTGGCGGCGACCCGGCGGACGCCGTCGGGCCCTTCGTCGTTGGTGAGCAGCAGGACGTCGTAGCCGTGTTCGCGGGCCGCGACGGTGACGGCGATGGCGATCTCCATCATGGTGGGCACGTGCACCTCGGGGTGCAGCGGCACCACCAGGGCGATGATGTGCGAGCGCTTGCCGGCCAGGGCCCGGGCACCCGCGTGCGGGTGGTAGCCGAGGTCGGTGATGGCCCTCTCGACGCGGGTCCTGGTCTCGTCGGAGATCGGGCGCTTGCCGCTGAGGGCGTAGCTGACCGTGCTGGACGAGACGCCGGCGTGCCTGGCCACATCGGCGAGTGTCACCATCGTTGTGCTTCCTTCGGGTCGGTTCCGGTGGGAGCGGTCCCGGTCGTGCGACGGGGAGGTCCGCGGGGACCGCTCCCGGTCCGTGGGGCCCGCGGGGCCCGGGGCGGACGGCTCAGCCCTTGATCGCGCCGGTGAGGACACCGGTACGCAGGTGCTTCTGCACGAACGGGTACACGATCACCAGTGGTACCAGGGTCAGGACCACGACCGCCATCTGCAGGGACAGCGGTGCGGTCTGGGTGTGGCTGTTCCCGAAGCCCGAGTTGAGGGAGCCGGGAAGGCCGTTGGCCCGGTTGACGTAGGTGAGCAGCACGTACTGCAGCGGCCACTTCTGACTGTCCGTCGGCATGTAGAGCATGACGTTGAAGAAGGAGTTCCAGTAGCCGACCGCGTAGAAGAGCGCGGTGACGGCGGTGACGGCGCGCGAGGTGGGCAGGACGACCGACCACAGGATCCGCCAGTCGCCGGCGCCGTCCATCCGGGCCGCGTCGATCAGCTCGGAGGAGGTCTCCTGGTAGAAGGCGCGCAGCACCAGGATGTTGAAGACGGAGACGGCGCCCGGCAGGATCAGCGCCCACCACTGGCCATAGCCGCCGAGGCCGGTGACGACCAGGAAGCTCGGGATCAGGCCGCCGCTGATGAACATCGTGACGATCAGCAGCAGCAGGACGAAACGGTGTCCGAGGGAGCGTGGCCGGGAGAGGCCGTAGGCGCACAGGACGGACACGACCATGGACAGCGCGGTGCCGGCCACGGTGATGCCCAGGCTCACCCCCAGCGCGGTGACGATCGTCGGGTCGCCGAGCATCTGGCGGTACGTCTCGGTGGTCAGGCCGTCCGGCCAGATCACCAGGCCGCCGGCCCGGTTGATGGCGCCGGGGGTGGAGAAGCTGGTCAGGACGATGATGTAGAGCGGGACCAGGATGACGGCGAGCGTCCCGCCGAGCGTGATCCCCTTGGCCGCCTGGCCGACGGCCGTCGGCGGCTCCTCCCAGGGCGGGCGGGCGGAGCCGACCCGGCGGCGGGTCGCCGCCGCCGTCCGGCGCTTCTGACGGCGGGAGCCGATGGTGAGTGCGTTGGTCATCTGCGATACAGCCCGTCCTCGCCGAAGGCGTGCGCCAGCCGGTTGGCACCCCAGATGAGCAGCAGGGAGACCACGCTCTTGAAGAGCCCGGCCGCCGCGCCGTAGCTGTAGCCGCCGGTGGCGATGCCGTAGTAGAAGGAGAAGGTGTCCAGGACGTCGGCGGCCTCGTGGCCGACCGCGTCCCGCTGGACCAGGAACTGCTCGAAACCGACGGACAGCGCGTTGCCGAGGCGCAGGACCAGCATCAGCACGATCACTCCGCGCAGGCCGGGCAGCGTGATGTGCCACATCCGCCGCAACCGGCCGGCGCCGTCCGCCGCCGCGGCCTCGTACAGCTCGCTGTTGATGGCGCTCAGCGCCGCGAGGAAGACGATGATCCCCCAGCCCGCCTCCTTCCAGATCGCCTGGGAGGTGACCAGCAGCGCGAAGGTGTGCGGGTTGGTCATGATGTCCCAGGTGCCGATGTCGTGCTGGCGCAGGAACTGGTTGAGCACGCCGGCGCCGCCCAGCATCTGCTGGAAGATCGTGACCGCCAGCACCCACGAGAAGAAGTGCGGCAGGTAGACCACGGACTGGAAGAAGTTGCGCACCCGCTCGCTGATGACCGAGTTGAGCAGCAGGGCCAGGGCGATCGGGACCGGGAAGAAGAGGATCAGCTGGACGAAGCTCAGGTACAGCGTGTTCTTCATCGCGGCCCAGAACCCCGGGTCGCCGAACAGCTGCTGGAACTGGTCGAAGCCGACCCATTCGCTGTGCCAGACCCCGACCAGCGGGTCGTACTCCTGGAAGGCGGTGACGACGCCGAACAGCGGGACGTAGTTGAACACCAGGAGCAGGACGACCGCGGGAACCGTCATCAGCAGGAGCGACCTGTCGCGCCGCAGCCTGATCCGCCAGTTGAGCCGCGCGGGGCGGGCCGGGCGCTTCGGTGCGGCGGTGCTCACTGGCCTGTGCCGTACTTGTCGAGCACGTTGTCGGTCATCCACTGCTTGAGTCGCTCCCCGGGGCCGGAGCGCCAGCTGGAGACGGCGTCCTGGACGTCGGAGACCTTCTTCTTGCCGTGGTAGCAGTCCTTGAGGGTGTCGTTGACGTTCAGCGCCGCCAGGGCGGTGGCGATCGCCGGCGGCATGCTGAGGTTCATGCCCCAGAAGGGCGCCTTGGTGACGTACTTGACGTTGGCGGCGGACCAGGCCGAGTAGTCCCTGGTGACCTGCTCGCCGCCCGGGTTGCTGACCACGGAGGGGGCGGCGGCCAGGAACGCGTAGGTCGTCGGCTGGACGTCCTTCTTGCCCTCGTCGGTGAAGGTCGGCACGCCGCTCACCCGGGTGTGGTGGACGCCCTCGACCCCGTAGGTGAGCAGGGTGTACTCGGCGGTGCCGTAGGGGGCGGCGAGGAAGTTGGCGACGGCGAGCAGTTCCTCGATCTGTGCGGGCTTCAGCTTGGCGTTGAGGTAGCTGAGCATGCCGGCGCTGGCGCCCATGTAGGCCACCGGTGTGCCCTTGCCGTCGGCGGTGATGGAGTTGAGCGCGCCGCGCCGGTAGTTCGGGTCCGCGGCGACGCCGGACTGGTGGTCGGACAGGTTCCAGGCGCCCAGTCCGCCGCCTGCGATCAGGCACTTGCCGCTGTAGAAGCGGGTGCCGGAGTTGGCGACGTCGCCGGCGAGCGTGTCCGGGTGCATGGAGCCCGAGTTGGCCAGGCGGTAGTGCCAGTCGACGGCCTCCAGGAACTCCTGGGTCTCGAACATGTGGACCAGCTTGCCGTTGTCGATCCGCCAGCCCATGGGGACGTTCCAGGTGAACTGGAGGTAGGTCCACACGTCGTCGAAGGCCCACACGCCGCGTTTGGCGTCGGTCAGTTCCCTGCCGAGGTTCATCAGGTCGTCGGCGGACCTGATCTGGTCGGCCGTGATCCCCCGGGCTTCGAGGACGTCCCGGCGGTAGAAGGTGGCACCGGGCATGCCGAAGCTGGTGGAGAAGCAGGGGATCCCGTAGAGCTTGTCGCCCCAGACCCCCGCCTGCCAGGCCCCGGTGGGCAGGGCGGCCAGGTTGGGGTACTTCTTGATCTTGTCGCCGGACAGGTAGGGGGTCAGGTCCGC
Source organism: Kitasatospora sp. NPDC029367 (assembly GCF_055569135.1). Lineage (NCBI taxonomy): Bacteria > Bacillati > Actinomycetota > Actinomycetes > Kitasatosporales > Streptomycetaceae > Kitasatospora > Kitasatospora sp. NPDC029367. The sequence goes on along the minus strand of NZ_JBVHYH010000058.1, from coordinate 31,351 downwards.
GAGCTGGGAGCCGGTCAGCCCGCCGGTGTTGAAGTTGGCGTTCCACCAGGCGGGCAGGTTGATCCAGTCCGGCAGCTTCTCGGCGGCGGTCATCGTCGGGACGATGGTGTTGTAGTTGATCCCGTCCGCCGGCTTCATGGTCAGCTCGACGCCGAGCGCCTTGTTCATCGCCTGGTAGAAGGAGTTGCCGACCGGCGGGGCCGTGCCCCACAGCGGGGTGACCGCCGTGTAGCTGCCGCCCTTGCCGGGAACGCCGGAGACGGTGGTGGGCGGGGAGGCCGGGTAGGAGAGGTAGGCCGGATCGGTCGCGATGTCGGCCGCGCCCTGGACGGAGGCGATGTCCGGCTTGACCGCGTTGGGGTTCGGCACGTAGCTCGGCAGGGCGGCCTTGAGGCCCTCCTTGGTGTTCGCCCCGGCCTTCTTGGTCGATCCGCCGCCGCAGGCGGACAGCAGTGGTGCCATCGCGGCGGCCCCCGCGACCGTGGCGGCGGTGGTGAGAAAGCTCCTGCGGTTCAGTCCGGATCTCATGGTGGCGTAGCCCCTCTCCGTCGAAGCGCGGCCCAAGCATCGGCGCGTCGAGGCGTCGAAGCGCTTGGATGTTTCGGTGACACTAACGACGCGTTACGGGTTGGGCAAGAGTCTGAACAAAGGCAAAATCCTTTGTTTCCTGGGGACTTGACGCGGTCGATGGAGCGTGTCAGCGTCGAAGCGCTTCGATCGACGATCTCCGAGCCGAACCCGCCCGAGGGGTGTTCCACGTGAGTTCCGTGCCCGATTCCGCCGCCGCCCTGCCCGGTTTCCGCAATCCCGCGCTTCCCCTGCGGGAGCGCGTCGACGACCTGCTGAACCGGCTCACGCCGGCCGAGCGGCTCGCGATGCTGCACCAGTACGCGCCGGCCGTCCCGCGCCTCGGGGTCGGCGCGTTCCGCACCGGCAGCGAGGGCCTCCACGGCGTCTCCTGGCTCGGGGAGGCGACCGTCTTCCCCCAGGCCGTCGGCCTCGGCGCCAGCTGGGACGAGGACCTGGTGCGCGAGGTCGGCGAGGCGGTCTCGACCGAGCTGCGGGCCTTCCACTACCACCGCCCGACGGCCGTCGGCTCCCCCGAGCGCGGGCCCAACTCCCTCCAGGCGTGGGCCCCCGTGCTCAACCTCCTGCGCGACCCCCGGTGGGGGCGCAACGAGGAGGGGTACTCCGAGGACCCGGTGCACACCGCACGCGTCGGCGAGGCGTACTGCCGCGGCCTCTCCGGCGACCACCCCAGCTACCTGCGCGCCGCCCCGGTGCTCAAGCACTTCCTCGCCTACAACAACGAGGACGACCGCTGCACCACCTCCTCCGCACTGCGCCCGCGCGTGCTCCAGGAGTACGACCTGGCCGCCTTCCGCCCCGTCATCGCCTCCGGCGCCGCGACCGGCGCGATGGCGGCCTACAACCTGGTCAACGGCCGCCCCTGCCACGTGAGTCCGCTGCTCGAAACCGAACTGCGCCGCTGGGCCCGCCCGACCGGCCACGAGATCTTCGTGGTCAGCGACGCCGAGGCCCCCTCCAACCTGGTCGACCCGGAGCACTACTTCGACGACCACGCCGAGTCCCACGCGGCCGCGCTCAAGGCGGGCATCGACAGCTTCACCGACCACGGCGAGGACTCGGAGACGGTGACGGGCCGGCTGCGCGAGGCGCTGGAGCGCGGCCTGATCGACCAGGCCGACGTGGACCGGGCCGTCCGCCGCCAGCTCGAAGTGCGCTTCCGTCTCGGCGAGTTCGACCCCGAGCTGGACCCGTACGCGGGCACCGGCCCCGAGGTGATCGACAGCCCCGAGCACCGCGCCCTGGCCCGCAGGGCCGCGACCGAGTCGGCCGTCCTGCTCAAGAACGACGGCCTGCTGCCGATCGACCCGGCCCGCACGGCCCGGATCGCCGTCGTCGGCCCGCTCGCCGACACCCTCTTCGAGGACTGGTACAGCGGTACCCTGCCGTACCAGGTCAGCGCCGCCGCCGGCCTGGCCGCGGCCCTCGGCGCCCACGGCGGCGAGGTCGTCCACGTCGAGGGCTCCGACCGGATCACCCTGCGCTCGCGCACCACGGGCGACCTGCTCGGCAAGTCCGCCTTCGACGTGACCGACTGGGGCGGCGGCGCCTCCACCCTGCGCGTCGCCGACACCGGCCGCTACCTGTGCCTCCAGGACGACGACACCCTGGCGCCGGGCCAGGAGATCATCAAGAGCTGGTTCGTCAAGGAGACCTTCCGGATCGAACCGGCCGGCCCGGACACCGTGCTGCTGCGCAACGTGTTCACCGGACGCTACGCCACCGTGGACCCGACCGACGGCCGGGTCAGCGTCACCGCCGAGACCGCGCAGGAGGCCGAGCACTGGCAGCGCGAGGTGGTGCGCGACGGCGCCGCCGAGGCCCGGGCGGCCGCCGCGGCGGCCGACCTCGCCGTCGTCGTGCTCGGCAACCACCCGCTGATCAACGGCCGCGAGACCGAGGACCGCGCGGACATCGCGCTGCCCGAGGGGCAGGAGAGGCTGCTGCGTGCCGTCGCGGCCGTCCGCCCGGACACCGCCCTGGTCGTGATGAGCAGTTACCCCTACGCCCTCGACTGGGCCGACGAGCACCTGCCCGCCGTGGTGTGGACCTCCCACGGCGGGCAGGAGACAGGACACGCGCTGGCCGCCGTGCTGCTCGGCGCGGCCGAGCCCGCCGGGCGGCTGGCGCAGACCTGGTACCGGGGTGACGACCCGCTGCCCGCCCCGCTCGACTACGACGTCATCAAGGCCGGCTGGACCTACCAGTACCACCGCTCCGCGCCGCTCTACCCGTTCGGCCACGGGCTCTCCTACACCGACTTCGCCCACCGCGACCTGCGGCTGTCGCAGCCCTCGATCGGCCCGGACGGATCGGTCGAGCTCGCCGTGACCCTGGAGAACACCGGCGCGCGGCCGGGCAGCGAGGTGGTCCAGGTCTACGTCCGCGCCCTGGAGGCCCGGTACGAGGCGCCCCGCCTGCGCCTGGCCGACTTCCGCAAGGTCACGCTGGAACCGGGGGAGAGCCGCGAACTGGCCTTCCGGCTCCCGGCCGGGCAGCTCGCCCACTGGTCCGTCGCCACCGGTGGCTTCACCGTCGACCCCGGCGGCTACGAGGTGATCGTCGCCCGCAGCGCCGACCACCCGGTGCTCACCGCCCCGCTGGCCGTGACCGGGGAGCGCCCCGGCCCCAGGGCGGGCACCGGACACCGGGTCCTGGCCGTCGACTTCGACGACTACCAGAACGCCGCCATCGTCGACGCCACCCGCTCCGACGGCGACGCCGTCACGCCCGCCGACCCCGCGCGCCCCGCGACGCTGCACTTCCGCGAGGTCGAACTCGCCGGCGCCGCCCTGATCGAGGTCGAGACGGCCCGCGAGGGCGAGGGTGCCGGTGAGGGCGAGGTCGAGGGCGCCGGCGGGGCGCGGCTCGACGTCCGGGTGGACGGCCGGGTGCTGGCCGAGATCGAGGTGCCCGTGACCGGCGGCCGCTACGCCTGGACGAGCACCACCGCCGGCCTCTCCGCCCCGCTGGACGGCGTCCACGACCTGAGCCTGACCCTGCACGGCGACTTCCGGCTCACCGCCTTCCGCTTCGGCACGGCGGGCTGAGACCGGCCGACCCGCAGACCGGCGGTCCGTTCAGGGGGCGGACCGCCGTCCGCGGCCCGGCCCGGCCCGGCCCGGGCAGGGAGTCCCGACCGTCCGAGCCGGGCCCGTCCACCACCGCCCGGAGGCGGCCGCATGACACCTCTCACGCCCTACTCCGTCACCTCGAACTCGCAGCACCCGGAGGAAGCCCCCGTGCCGCCACCCGACTTCGGAACCGGCTTCGGAACCGACGAACTCGCCGCCTACCGGCCCGAGTCGACCGCCCCGCAGGACTTCGACGAGTTCTGGCGGCGCACCCTCGCCGAGGCCCGCGCGCACGGCGGGACGGTCAAGGCCGAACGCGTCACCGAGACGTACGGACTGCGCACCGTCGAGGTCGACGACGTGCGCTTCCCCGGCTGGAACGGCGAGCCGGTGGCCGCCTGGCTGCTGCGCCCGCGCGGCGCGGCGGGCCCGCTGCCGGTCGTCGTCACCTACATCGGCTACACCGGCGGCCGTGGACTGCCCACCGAGCACCTGTTCTGGTCCGCCGTCGGCTACGCCCAGCTCGTCGTGGACAACCGCGGCCAGGGCCACGACACCCCGGACCGGGGCACGGGCGACGGCACCCAGTGGGTCGAGGGCTTCATGACCCGCGGCATCGAGTCCCCGGAGCACCACTACTTCCGGCGGCTGATGACCGACTGCGTGCGAGCCGTGGACGCCGTCGCGCAGCTGCCCGGCCTCGACACCGACCGGATCGTCCTGGCCGGCGGCAGCCAGGGCGGCGGCCTGGCCCTCGCCGTCGCCGGACTCACCGGGGGCGGGGTGGCCGCGGTGATGCCCGACATCCCGTTCCTGTGCCACTACCGCGAGGGCGCCCAGACCGCCCTGGACGGGCCCTACCAGGAGCTCGTCAAGTACCTGCGCTGGCACAGCCCGGGGCGCGTACGGCCGACCTTCGACACCCTCGCCTACTTCGACGGCGTCCACTTCGCCCAGCGGGCCACCGTGCCGGCCCTGTTCAGCGTCGGTCTGATGGATCCGATCTGCCCGCCCCGGACGGTCTACGCCGCCTTCAACCACTACGCGGGCGAGGACCGCACCATGACGGCGTGGCCCTTCGCCGACCACGCGGGCGGCTGCGGCTCCAACCCGCCCGTCCAGCTGGCCTGGCTGCGCGAACGCGGGCTGGCACCGCGGCCGTGACGCCCGCGCCCGATCGCCTTCCGATCGCCTTCCGACCGACTCCGACCGATGAGGAGCGCCGCATGAGTGCCCCGGGATTCCCGCAGCTGCCCCCCGGCTTCCGGTTCGGCGCCGCCACCGCCGCCTACCAGATCGAGGGCGCCCACGACGAGGACGGCCGGGGCCCGTCCATCTGGGACACCTTCAGCCACACCCCGGGCCGCACCCTCGGCGGCGCCACCGGCGACACCGCCTGCGACCACTACCACCGCCACCGCGAGGACGTCGCCCTGCTGCGCGGGCTCGGCGTCGACGGCTACCGCTTCTCGATCTCCTGGCCGCGCCTGCTGCCGCAGGGCACCGGTGCGGTCAACCGGAAGGGCCTCGACTTCTACGACCGGCTGATCGACGACCTGCTGGCCGCCGGGATCGCGCCCGCCGTCACCCTCTACCACTGGGACCTGCCGCAGGCCCTGGAGACCCCGCCGAACAGCGGCTCCGCCGCGGGGGGCGGCTGGCGGGTGCGCGGGACGGCCGAGGCCTTCGCCGAGTACGCGAACGTGGCGGCCGACCGCTACGGGGACCGGGTCGAGCGCTGGATCACCCTCAACGAGCCGTTCTGCTCCGCCTTCGTCGGCCACGCCGAGGGCCGGCACGCGCCCGGTGCCCGGGAGGGCCGCGGCGCACTCGCGGCCGCCCACCACCTGCTGGTCGCCCACGGCCTGGCCGTCCGGGAGCTGCGCGCCGCAGGCGCCCGCGAGGTCGGCATCACGCTCAACCTCGACCGCCTGCACGCCGCCTCCGACCGCCCCGAGGACCTCGCCGCCCTGCGCCGGGCCGAGGTGCTCCACAACGAGGTGTGGACCGAGCCGCTGTTCGCCGGGCGCTACCCCGAGCACGAGGCCGAGACCTGGCAGGGCCTGGCCGACGGCCCGTGGCGCCGGCCCGGCGACCTCGAACTCATCGGCGCCCCACTGGACTTCCTCGGCGTCAACTTCTACCGGCCGGTGACCGTCGCGGCCGCCCCCCACCGCCAGGAGGATCCCGCCCTGCGCACCGCCGTGGACATCGGCGTCGCCGAGACCGACCCGTACGGCACCCGGCAGACCACCATGGGCTGGCCCGTCGTCCCGTCCGCGTTCACCGAGCTGCTCACCGGGCTGCACGCCCGCTACCCGCGGCTCCCGCCCGTGTGGATCACCGAGAACGGCTCCGCCGAGGCCGACAGCCTCACCCCCGACGGCCGGGTCCACGACCCGGAACGGATCGACTACCTGGCCGGCCACCTCGCCGCCGTCGCCGACGCCGTCACCGCCGGGGTCGACGTACGCGGCTTCTACGTGTGGTCCCTGCTGGACAACTTCGAGTGGGCCCGCGGCTACGACCAGCGCTTCGGCCTCGTCCACGTCGACTACGACACCCTGACCCGAACCGTTCCTGAACAGTGATCAGGAGTGACCGTGAAGATCGACTCTGTCACTGCGCGCATCCCGAACGGTTTTGGGTGCGCTGGTCGCCCGCGTTCTCTGGTTCCCTGTCCGGGCGTGCGGCTCTTGGCTGCGGTCCGTGACGGGGCGGCGGGTTTCCTCACGTCCTCGGGTACCTGGTCCGGCCTGGGCGGTCCGATGCCCGTGCACATCGCTCTGGTGTGCGCGGGGCGGTGTCGTCCGTCGCCGGATCGGGTGTCCGAGGGCGCGTCGTCCGATGGCCACCGCTGCCGCCTGGTGGCGGGTGGTGGCGCGGGTCTTCGTGGTGAGGGGCTTCTTCCAGTGCTGGTCGCCCCACAGGCTGGTGTAGGCGGGGTCGACGGCGATCACCGACAGGCCGTGCTCGGCGCACATGGCGAGGAGGCGGGAGCGGAGGCGGCCGATGGGGATGCCGGAGATCAGCTGCCGCAAGCGCTTCTTGCGGCCGTGCTTCTCCCGGGTCTTGGAGTCGGTGAAGTCCAGATCCTCAACCGCTATGGCCTGTACGCCGGTGCCGGCGGCCCAGTGCAGGAGCTGGGTGAGGGCGTGGCGCAGTTGCGCGTCCCGGTGGTTCGCGTTGCCGGTCAGGTGGTAGTCGAAGCGGCGGGGTTCGCCGACCGGGTTGCCGTGGGCGTCGAGGTGCCAGGCGGCGAGGTGGTCGGCGTTCGTGTCGACGCCGACGACGCCGCCGGTCCGCAGGCTGTCCAGGGCAACGAGGGGGAGGTCTTTGCGGGTCCACGACGCGTCGAGGTACCAGCGGTCGCGTTCCATGCCCAGGTGGATGCGGTAGGCGACGGCTCGGTTCGCTTCGATGCGGTCGGCCCATTCGTCGCCCCGGTGGGGGAAGCTCACGCGGGCGGCCGGCGTGTACCGGCCGTGAGGGGAGTTCGCCAGCCCGGCGAGTGGCGCGGGGAGCTTGATGCTGATCTCGCCGTCGGAGGTGACCCGGATCGTCTCGTTGCCGTAGCGTTTGCCGGACTCCCCGTCAGCGGACAGGAACCAGCGCGCCGCTTCCCAGCGTGCGCGCCACTGCGCCTCGGTCAGCCCGGCGGCGGGAAGGTTGTGCCGGGTGTTGGCCAACTTCCTTCCGCCCCGCACCACATGTACCCGTCCGGCTTCCCGGTCGGCCCGCACCTGAGCCGCCCGGTCCTCCAGCATCGCCAGCCGACGCGACTTGACGAACCACTCGTGCGCCGAACGGTAGCCGCCCGGGGCCTTCCTGGTGCCCTTCTCACCGACCGGCAGGGACAGCCGATGCCGGATGGTCCTGGTCCCGGCTTCCAGGCCCTGAATGTGGGCGAACTGCGCCCGGCGGGACAGCCCCCACTGCGCATGCGTCGTCCCGGTGACCGACCCCGCCCATCGGGACGACGACTCGGCCGTCAGCTCCCGCTTCCGCGCCGCCCACGTATCGGTGGAATGCTCCAGGCCATCACGGCACCGGGACGCGAGGTCGCGGGAGGCCAGCGAGCCCATGTGCTCGCCGACCAGCCGCAGAACCTTCTCGTCCTCCGCCGTCAGGCCCTTCAGCCGGTCCCGTATACACACACCGCCGGCAGGATCGGCCACGAACGGCCGGGCGATCTGCCGCAACGTCTTCTTCTCGGACACGGCACACCACCTCCCCAACGACCGATCCGGATCAAGACATGAGCACCCTATACGCACCATCAGAACGCCACAAAATCAGGCAAATAGTCAAATGTTCGGCACATCCGACAAGCTCACTAAACAGACTTTGCGAACACTCAATGACACTCAACCGCCAGCAGTTCGCCACCCCCAAGGACAGCTACCACTGGTACCGGGGCCTGATCACCGCGCACCGCGCGCGGACGGAGGAAACCGCCCGATGAAGTTCACCGACGGCTACTGGCTGATGCGTCCGGGCGTCACCGCGCGCTACGCCACCGAGGTCGCCGACGTCCGCACCGGCGAGGACCGGATGACCCTCTACGCGCCCGTCCGGCACGTGCGAGGCCGCGGTGACACCCTCAACAGCCCGCTGCTGACCGTCGAGTGCTGGTCCCCGGCCGAGGGCGTGATCGGGGTGCGCGCCACCCACCACGCCGGTTCGGTGCAGCGGGGCCCGGAGTTCGCGCTGCCCGGCTCCGCACCGGGCAGCGGCAAGGTCCACCGGGACGGCGACGTGGTGGAACTGAGCTCCGGCGAACTGACGCTGAGGGTGAACACGGCCGGGCCCTGGCAGCTGGAGTTCTCCGCCGGCGGCCGGGTGCTCACCACGGCGGGCGAGCGCGGCACCGGCTTCGTCACCGACGCCGAAGGCCGTCACCACATGCTCGGACAGCTCGCGCTGGGCGTCGGCGAGCTGGTCTACGGCCTGGGGGAGCGGTTCACCCCGTTCACCCGCAACGGCCAGGTGGTGGACGTCTGGCAGGCGGACGGCGGCACCAGCAGCGAGCAGGCGTACAAGAACGTCCCGTTCCACCTGACCAACCGGGGCTACGGCGTCTTCGTCAACCACCCCGGCAGGGTCAGCTACGAGATCGGCTCCGAGGCCGTCGGCCAGGTGCAGTTCAGCGTCGAGGACCAGTCCCTGGAGTACTTCGTCGTCCACGGCCCGACCCCCAAGCAGATCCTGGAGCGCTACACCGCCCTCACCGGCCGCCCCGCGCTGCCGCCGGCCTGGGCGCTCGGCCTGTGGCTGACCACCTCCTTCACCACCGACTACGACGAGGCCACCGTCAACCGCTTCGTCGGCGGCATGGCCGAACGCGGCATCCCGCTGAGCGTGTTCCACTTCGACTGCTTCTGGATGCGCGGGTACCAGTGGAGCGACTTCCGCTGGGACCAGGACACCTTCCCGGACCCGGCGGGCATGCTCGCCAGGCTCAAGGAACAGGGGCTGCGCATCAGCCTGTGGATCAACCCGTACATCGCGCAGAAGTCGGAGCTGTTCGCCGAGGGCGTGCGCGAGGGCCACCTCGTGCGCCGCCCGGACGGCAGCGTCTGGCAGTGGGACCTGTGGCAGCCCGGCATGGCCCTGGTGGACTTCACCAGCCCCGCCGCCCGCGACTGGTACACCGGAAAGCTGCGCGCCCTGCTGGACATCGGCGTGGACTGCTTCAAGACCGACTTCGGCGAGCGCATCCCCACCGACGTGGTGTGGCACGACGGCTCCGACCCGGAGCGGATGCACAACTACTACACCCAGCTGTACAACCAGGCGGTCTTCGACCTGCTCCGCGAGGTGCGCGGAGAGGGGGAGGCGCTGCTGTTCGCCCGCTCCGCCACCGCGGGCGGCCAGCAGTACCCGGTGCACTGGGGCGGCGACTGCGAATCGCACTTCAACGCCATGGCGGAGTCGCTGCGCGGCGGACTCTCGCTGGGCCTGTCCGGCTTCGGCTTCTGGAGCCACGACATCGGCGGCTTCGAGGGCACCCCGACCCCGGCGGTCTTCAAGCGCTGGGCGCAGTTCGGCCTGCTCTCCTCGCACAGCCGGCTGCACGGCAGCAAGTCCTACCGGGTGCCGTGGGAGTTCGGCGAGGAGGCGGTCGAGGTCACCCGGGAGTTCACCCTGCTCAAGCACCGGCTGGCGCCCTACCTCCAGCGCGCCGCCCAGCAGGCGCACGCCTCCGGTGTCCCGGTGATGCGCGCGATGGTGCTGGAGTTCCCGGACGACCCGGCCGCGGCCGCGCTCGACCGGCAGTACCTGCTCGGCGACGACCTGCTCGTCGCCCCGGTGTTCACCGAGGACGGCACGGTCGAGTACTACGTGCCCGAGGGGATCTGGACCAACGTGCTGACCGGCGACCGGATCACCGGCCCGCGCTGGGTGCGCGAGCGGCACGGCTTCCACACCCTGCCGCTGCTCGCCCGCCCCGACTCCGTCATCCCGTTCGGCGCGGACGACCGGCACCCGGTCTCCGCCTGGGCCGAGGGTGTGGAACTGCGCGTCCACGCCTTCGCCGACGGCGCCGAGCGCACCGTCGTCATCCCCCGCTCCGACGGCGTCGGCGAGACGGCCCGCTTCCACGTGCGCCGCACCGGCGACCGCCTGCGGGTGACCACCGACAGCCCGCACCCCTGGCAGCTGCGCCTCGGCGGCCCGGACGGCGCCCTGCACGTCAGCCCGGCCGGCACCCGCGAGGCCGAACTGCCCTACCCGACCTGAGACCGAACCGCCCTACCCGGCCCGGTCGCCGGGACAGCCGCCGCGGCCGTTCCCGGAAGCACCACCCCGGGCATCCGCCCGCACCCGTCGGTCACGTGAACGGAGGAACCACCCATGTCCTACCGCATCCGCGCGGGCGGCCTGGAACGGCACACCGGCGCAGAGGTCCTGCGCATGGAGCCCTGGGGACCGGACGCCCTGCGGGTGCGCGCCGCGTCCGGGACGATCGACCCCACCGCCCCCGGCGCCCTGGAGGCCCCGTCGCCGTGCCCGGCGGCCGAACCCTCCCTCTCGGAGGACGGCGGCGCCCGCCTGGTCAACGGCCGCATCGCCGTCGAGGCCGCGGCGGACGGCCGCCTGAGGTTCCTGGACACGGCCTCGGGCCGCGAGCTCCTCGCCGAGCGGAGCCCGTTCGCGCACCACACCGGCGCCCGCGTCCACGCACCGGGCGGCCGGACGGAGCAGTCCTTCGCGGCGTACGACGGCGAACGGCTGCACGGCCTGGGGCAGCACCTGCACGGGCGCCTGGACCAGAAGGGCTGCGTGATCGACCTCGTCCAGTCCAACACCGTGGCGGCCGTGCCCTTCCTGCACTCCTCGCGCGGCTACGGACTGCTGTGGAACAACCCCGCCACGGGCCGCGTCGAACTCGGCGCCGACGCCACCCGGTGGACCGCCGACGCCGGCGGGCGCATCGACTACTGGATCACGGCCGGCGCCACCCCGGCCCAGGTCCTGGACTCCTACACCCGGGCCACCGGCCGCCCGCCCCTGCTCCCCGACTGGGCCTCGGGCTTCTGGCAGTCCAGGCTGCGCTACCGCACCCAGGACGAACTCCTGTCCGTGGCACGGGAGTACAGGCGGCGCGGCCTGCCGCTGTCCGTCATCGTCTGCGACTTCTTCCACTGGCCGAGGATGGGCGACTGGCGCTTCGAGGAGAGCGAGTGGCCCGACCCCGCCGCCATGGTCAAGGAGCTGGCGGACCTCGGGGTGCAGCTCGCCGTCTCGGTGTGGCCCACCGTCGAGCCCGACAGCGACGCCTTCGACGGGCTGCGCTCGGCCGGGCACCTCGTCCGGAACGCGGACGGCGGCCTGCTCACCTTCCCCTGGCCGTCCCGGTTCAGCGGGCAGAAGCGCGGGAGCCGCCCGATGGCGTACTACGACGCCACCCACCCCGGGGCCCGCGCCGAGCTGTGGCGGCGGCTGGACGCCAACTACCGTGCGCTGGGCGTGGCCTGCTTCTGGCTGGACGCGTGCGAACCCGACCTCCCCCCGGACACCGCCGAGCGCGCCGTCTACGCGGCCGGGCCGGCCGCCGAGGCCGCGAACCTCTACCCGCTGGAGCACGTCCGGGGCGTGGCCGAGGGACTGCGCGCGGCGGGCGAGGACCGGCCGCTGTCGCTGGTCCGCTCCGCCTGGGCGGGCAGCCAGCGCCACGGGGCCCTGCTCTGGTCCGGCGACATCCCCACGACCTTCGACTCCCTCGGGCGCCAGATCAGGGCGGGGCTGAACGTCGCGATGAGCGGCATCCCGTGGTGGAACACCGACATCGGCGGCTTCTCCGGCGGCGACCCGCAGGACCCCGCCTACCGCGAACTGCTGATCCGGTGGTTCCAGTACGGCACCTTCTGCCCCGTCATGCGGCTGCACGGGGACCGCGTGCCCAACTTCCCGGCCTTCTCCACCGACATGACCGGCGGGCCCAACGAGGTCTGGTCGTACGGGGAGCAGGCGTACGGCATCCTGCGCGCCCACCTGGCCCTGCGTGAACGCCTGCGCCCCTACCTGGGGACGCTCTCCGAGGACGCCCACCGCACCGGTGCCCCGCCGATGCGCCCGCTGTTCTTCGACTTCCCCGGGGACCAACGCGCCTGGGGCGTGGACGACCAGTTCCTGCTCGGCCCCGACGTGCTGGTGGCGCCCGTGTACCAGGCCGGCGTCCGCTCCCGCCGGGTGTACCTGCCCTCCGGCGCCCGCTGGCTCGACCCGGCCACCGGCCGCGCCGTCGAGGGCGGGACGACGCTCGACGCGGACGCCCCGCTGGAACGCCTCCCGGTCTTCGTCCGGGAAGGGGCCGAGGTAGGGGGCCTGCTCCGCTGACCCCGGCCGGGGCCGGTCAGCTCCCGCCCATGCCGCCCTGGGCGGCGACGATGGTGAGGTTCAGCCCGTGCACCGCCCGCGCCAGGCCCGGGGTTGCCTCGGCGAGCCGGGCGGTGAGCGCGGCGACCCGCTCGCGGTGGGCCCGGCGGTCGTGGCCCGACAGCACCAGCCGCAGGTGTCCGTGGGCGGCCAGCGCCGCGAGGACCGCGTCGCCGAACGGCACCGCGGCGACCGGGGCGCCGCCCCGGACGACCTCGGCCACCCGCAGCTGGAGGTCCAGGGCCTCGCGCGGATCGTCCACCGCCACGGCCCGGTGCGGCGCGACCGGGCCGTAGGGGTCGCGGTCGGCCATCGTCACCGCGCCGAGCACCGCGAGCCGCTCCTCGACGGCCTCCAGGGTGTCCTCGCGTCCGCGCCTGATCCACGCCTTCCAGGAGCGCGGCCGCTCGGCCACCTCCGCGATCAGCGCGTCCAGTACTGGGTCCCCCGTGGCAGCGGCGGAGACGATCCGCACCCGGCCCGCCCCGTCCTCGTCGACGGCGCCCCGGTGCGCGAGCTCGGCCAGCGCGGCGGCCCGCACCAGGAACCCGGCCCGGGTGCGGTCCTGCAACGACTGCGTCCGGGTGTCGAAGGCCAGCAGATAGGCGTCCAGATGGAGTCCTCGGCTCATGGGACCGACGATACGGCGCGCAGCCCCGCTCGCCGTCGCTCCGCGGGAGGACCCGCCCTCCACCTGCGGGAGCACGCCCGGCCCGCCTCGGAGACGCCGGGTACGTCTACGCCACCCTCGACAGTGCCGGGACCGGGAGGCTAGGCTCGCGCGCAGGCAAGCTATTCAATTTGTTGACTATGGAGCCCGCCCGTGCACCCCTTCCGCGCAGCCGTCGAGGCCGACGACCACGACGCCATCGAGGCCCTCCTGGCCGAGGACGTCGTCTTCACCAGCCCCGTCGCCTTCAAGCCCTACCCGGGCAAGGCCATGACCGCCGCGATCCTGCGCGCCGTCGGCCGGGTCTTCGAGGACTTCCACTACGTCCGCGAGATCAACGACCCCGACGGTCGCGACCACGCCCTCGTCTTCAAGGCCACCGTCGACGGCCGCGAGGTGCACGGCTGCGACTTCCTCCACCTCGACGAGGACGGCCTGATCGACGAGTTCACGGTGATGGTCCGCCCGCTCTCCGGCGCGCAGGCGCTCGCCACCGCGATGGGCGCGCAGTTCGAGCGGATCACCGCCGAGGCGCTGGGTGCGTCCGAGGCGTGAGCGCGACGACGGGCCCGTACCGCTACGTGGCGGTCGGCGACAGCCAGACCGAGGGGCTGGGCGACGGTGACGAGACGGCCGGATGGCGCGGCTGGGCGGACCGGCTGGCCGAGACGATCGCCGCGCACGAACCCGGCCTGCGCTACGCCAACCTCGCCGTCCGCGGCCGGCTCGCCGGCCAGGTGCGGGCCGAACAGCTCGCCCCCGCGCTCGCGCTGCGGCCGGACCTGGTCAGCGTGGTCGCCGGGATGAACGACCTGATGCGGCCGGGCTTCGACGCGGCCGAGACCGTGGCGGAGCTGGACGCGATGTTCGCCGCCTTCACGGCGAGCGGGGCACGGGTGCTCACCTTCACCTTCCCCGACATCGGCCGGATCGCGCCGCCGGCCCGCGCGCTGCGCCCCCGGGTGCTGGACCTGAACGCGCGTATCCGGGCCACGGCCGAGCACCGCGGGGTCGTGGTCGTCGACTTCGTCCGGCACGAGGTGACGACCGATCCGCGCATGTGGAGCGCGGACCGGCTGCACGCCAGCCCGCTCGGCCACGCCGGGATCGCCGCCGCGGCGGCCGAGGCGCTGGCGCTGCCCGGCAGTGACGGCGGGTGGGCCGAGCCGCTGCCGCCGCTCCCGGCGGCGGGGGCCGGGCGGCGAGCGGCCCAGGAGGCCGCCTGGATCGGCACCTTCCTCGGACCGTGGCTGATGCGCCGCCTGCGCGGCCGCTCCTCCGGCGACGGGCGGGTGGCGAAGCGCCCGGACCTGCGGCCCGTCGAGGCTCCCCGGCCCGTCGAGGCACCCCGGCCCGCGCACTGAGCGGGCGGGGCCCCGGGATTCGTCAGACCGGGCCCTGCACCGGCCCCTGCACCGGCCCCTGCGCCGGCCCCTGAGCCGCAGGGGTCGGCGCGGTGGCCCGCCTCCGGTCCAGGACGGCGAGCGCCTGCTCGCACCAGCGCTGGTTCTCGCGCTCGAACGACAGCCCGCGCATCAGCGTCAGATACGGCCCGATCCGCTCGGCCGTGGCGAGGTACTCGTCCTCGAAACGCCCGTCCAGCAGCCGCGCCCGCAGGCGCTCGTAGCGGGCCACCTTGGCCTGCGCCCACACCAGGCGTTCGAGCAGCGCCGCGCGCACGGCCTCCGGGTCGCCCGCGTCCACGGCCTGCACCTGGACGAGCAGCTCGTCCCGGATCGCGGACGGCCGGGGCGGCGTGGCCGTGAACGCCCGCAGGGCGGCGCGGCCCGCCTCGGTGAGCGAGAACAGCCGCTTGTTCGGCCGCCGCTCCTGCTCGACGACCCGGGCGCTGACCAGCCCCTCGGCCTTCATCCGGTCCAGCTCCCGGTAGAGCTGCTGCGGGGTGGCCATCCAGAAGTTCGCCGCCGACGCGTCGAAGGCCTTCGTCAGGTCGTAACCGGACGCCTCGCCCTCCAGGAGGGTCGACATGATCGCGTTGCGCAGGGCCATGCCGACAGCCTAGCGAGCGCCGGGGACAGCGGCCACCGATGCGATTAGTCAACAAGTTGCGTATTCCTACAGGCCTCCGCCACGCCGGCCGGGTCGTACGGCCCGCACGACCCGGCCGGCGCAGCCGTTCCGGTCAGCGGGCGCCGAGGAGGTGCTCCAGGGCGAGCTGGTCCAGCTGCTCGAAGGCCATGCCGCGGCGGGCGGCGGCGTCGACGTCGAACTCCTCGAAGGCGGAGCGGTCCGCCAGCAGGCCGGTCAGGCCGTCCTCGGCCGTGGGGAGGGCGAGTTCGGGCAGGCGGGACGCGGCGAGCGCGGCCCGGACCTCCGGGTCGGCCCGGAAGGCGCGCGAACGCTCCGCCAGCAGCAGGTAGTTGCGCATGCAGCCGGCCGCCGAGGCCCAGACGCCGTCGAAGTCCTCGGTGCGCGGCGGCTTGAAGTCGAAGTGCCGCGGGCCGTCGTACCCGGCCGACTCCAGCAGGTCGACCAGCCAGAACGCCTGGCGCAGGTCGCCCGCGCCGAAGCGCAGGTCCTGGTCGTACTTGATGCCGGACTGGCCGTTGAGGTCGATGTGGAACAGCTTGCCGTGCCACAGAGCCTGGGCGATGCCGTGCGGGAAGTTGAGCCCGGCCATCTGCTCGTGGCCGACCTCCGGGTTGAGGCCGACCCGCTCGGGGCGCTCCAGCGCGTTGATGAACGCCAGGGCGTGGCCCACGGTGGGCAGCAGGATGTCCCCGCGCGGCTCGTTGGGCTTGGGCTCGATCGCGAACCGCAGGTCGTAGCCCTGCTGCTCGACGTACTCGCCGAGCAGGTCGAAGGCCTCCTTCAACCGGTCCAGCGCGGTGCGCACGTCCTTGGCCGCGCCGGACTCGGCGCCCTCGCGCCCGCCCCAGGCGACGTAGACCGAGGCGCCGAGTTCGGCGGCCAGGTCGATGTTGCGGATGGTCTTGCGCAGGGCGTAGCGCCGGACGTCGCGGTCGTTGGCCGTGAAGGCGCCGTCCTTGAAGACCGGGTGGGTGAAGAGGTTGGTGGTCGCCATCGGGACCTTCAGCCCGGCGGAGTCCAGGGCGCCGCGGAAGCGCTTGACGGTCTCCTCGCGGGTGGCGTCGCCCGCGCCGAACGGGATCAGGTCGTCGTCGTGGAAGGTGACGCCGTAGGCGCCGAGTCCGGCCAGCCGCTGCACGGTCTCGACCGGGTCGAGGGCGGGGCGGGTCGCGTCGCCGAAGGGGTCGCGCCCCTGCCAGCCGACGGTCCACAGACCGAAGGTGAACTTGTGCGCGGGGGTGGGGACGAGCGGGTCGCTGGACATGGAGCGGCTCCCGATGAGTGCCAGGGGGTGTTTGTCAGGACTCTCAACAAATTAGTATGCCGGGACGTCGGAAGGAACCCCCGTACCGGAGGAACGCATGGCTGAGCAACGCGTCGTGATCGGCTTCGACAGCTCGACCCAGTCCACCAAGGCCCTCGCCGTCGACATCGACACCGGCACCGTCCTCGGCCAGGGGCGCGCCCCGCACACCGTCAGCACGGGAGCCGGCCGCGAGAGCGACCCCGAGCAGTGGTGGCGGGCGCTCGGCGAGGCCGCGGCCGCGACGGGCTGGGCCGACCGCGCCGCCGCCGTCTCGGTCGCCGGCCAGCAGCACGGCCTCGTCACCCTCGACGCCGCCGGGGCGCCGGTCCGCCCGGCGCTGCTCTGGAACGACGTCCGCTCCGCGCCCCAGGCCGCCGAACTGTCCGCCGCGATCGGCGCGGCGGACCTCGCGCGCCGCACCGGCAGCGTCCCCACCGCCGCCTTCACCGCCCCCAAGTGGGCCTGGCTGCGCGCCAACGAGCCCGCCGCCGCCGAGCGGACCGCCGCCGTCCGCCTCCCGCACGACTTCCTGACCGAGCGTCTGACCGGAGTGGCGGTCACCGACCGGGGCGACGCCTCCGGCACCGGCTGGTGGGGCCCGGACGGCTACGACCACGACCTGCTCGCCCGCATCGGGCTCGACCCGGCCCTGCTGCCCCGGGTCCTCGCGCCGGGCGCCCGCGCCGGTACCGTCCGCCCCGGCACGCCGCTGCGGGAGGGCGCCGCGGTGGCCACCGGCACCGGCGACAACATGGCCGCCGCCCTCGGGCTCGGCCTGCCGCCCGGTCAGCCGGTGCTCAGCCTCGGTACCTCCGGCACCGTCTACGCCGTCGGCCGCACCCGGCCCGCCGACCCGACCGGCACCGTCGCGGGCTTCGCCGACGCCCTCGGCCACTGGCTGCCGCTCGCCTGCACGCTCAACTGCACCCTCGCCGTCGACCGCTTCGCCGCCCTCCTCGGGCGAGGCCGCGAGGAGGTCGAGGACGGCGGCACCGCCGTCGTCCTGCCCTACCTGGACGGCGAGCGCACCCCGGACCTCCCGGGCGCCTCCGGCCTCGTCCACGGGCTGCGCCACGACACCACCCCGGGCCAGCTGCTCCAGGCCGCCTACGACGGCGCCGCCCACGCCCTGCTCGCCGCCCTGGACGGCGTGCTGAGCGCCGGCGGCGCCGACCCGGCGGGCGAGGAGCCGCTGCTGCTCATCGGCGGCGGCGCCCGGGGCCGGGCCTGGCAGCGGACCGTGCTGCGGCTCTCCGGCCGGGCCGTCCAGGTGCCCGACGCCCGGGAACTGGTCGCCCTCGGCGCGGCCGCCCAGGCCGCCGCGCTGCTCACCGGCGAGCAGGCCGACGAAGTGGCGCGCCGCTGGCGGACGGCCCAGGGCCCGGTGCTGGAGCCGGTGAAGCGGGACGAGGACGCGCTCGCGCGGATCGGCGATACCCTGCGACGGGCCGGGGCCTTGCAGGGCGCCCCGGCCGAGGACCGGTAGTAGGAGGGGCAGCGCGTGACAGCGGTCGGCAGGGCGGCGAGCAGGGGAGCGGAGCACGGGCCCGCCTCGCTGCAGGACATGCGGCGGCAGAACCTCTCGGTCGTCCTCGCCGCCGTCGCCGCACACAGCCCGCTCTCCCGGGCGGACGTCTCCGGGCGCGTCGGACTGACCAGGGCCGCCGTCTCCTCGCTCGTCGACGAGCTGATCGGCCGCGGAGCGGTGACCGAGGCCGCGGCCACCGCCAGCGGACGGGTCGGCCGGCCCGGACGCGCCCTCACCATGGCCGACGACGGCCCGGCGGGCCTCGGCCTGGAGATCGGCGTCACCCACCTCGGCGCCTGCGTGGCCGACCTGCGCGGCGAACCGCGGGTCTGGCGCCGGGTGGAACGGGCCAACGCGGGCCGGCCCGCCGAAGCCGTCCTGGCGGACCTCGCCGCGCTGGCCGACGAGGCGCAGTCCGAGGCCGCCGCCCTCGGACTGCGCGTCGCGGGCCGCGTCCTGGCCGTCCCCGGGGTGGTCCCCAACACGCCGCGCGGACTGCTGGAGCGCGCGCCCAACCTCGGCTGGCACGGCGTCCGGCTCGCCGACCACTGGCCGGACCCGGACACCGTGCCCGAGCCGGAGAACGAGGCCAACCTCGGGGCGCTGGCCGAGTACTGGAACGCCGGGAACCCGGTGGAGACCTTCGTCCACGTCTCCGCCGGGGCCGGGATCGGCGCCGCCCTGGTCATCGACGGGCGGCTGTTCCGGGGCGCCCGCGGCTTCGCCGGGGAACTCGGCCACATCCCCGTCCACCCGGACGGCCCCCGCTGCCCCTGCGGCGCCCGGGGCTGCCTGGAGCAGTACGCGGGCGAGGCGGCCGTGGGGGGGGGGGGGGGGGGGGGGGGGGGGGGGGGGGGGGGGGGGGGGGGGGGGGGGGAGGGGGGGGGGAGGGGGTAGAGGCCCGACGC
>NZ_JBVHYH010000058.1:0-12332 GCF_055569135.1 Kitasatospora sp. NPDC029367 | reverse complement strand
TCCCCGCCCCCCCCGCCCCCCCCCCCCCCCCCCCTCCCCCCGCCCCCCCCCCCCCCCCCCCCCCCCGACGGCGCGGGCACCGGCGACCCGGTCGCGCTGCTCGCCGAACGGGCGGCGGCCGGGCACCCGCCGACCCTGGCGGCGCTGGAGCGCGCGGGCCGCGCCCTCGGCCTGGCCCTCACCTCCGCCGTCGACCTCATCGACCCGGACCGCCTCGTCCTCGGCGGCGCCTACGCCGAACTCGCCGGATGGCTGCTGCCCGCCGTCCGCGCCGAGCTGGCCGAGCGCGTCACCGTACGGCCCTGGGCCGAGGAGGCGCTGCGCCCGGCCGCCCTGGGGCGGCGCGGGCCCCTGCTCGGCGCGGCGCTGACGACGGTCCGGCGCATCATGGCCGATCCCACGCTGCTCCCCACCGCCTGACCAGGAGCCCGCGCGGCACGGGTCAGTCGTGCTCGACCACGACCATCGCGTGCCCGTCCGCGGTGGTGACCCGCACGTGGACGTACCCGCCGTCGTGTTCCCAGGCGAGCTCCTGCCCGGCGGGCTGCAGCCGCACCGAGCGCGGCGCCGCGGCGAGCCGGAGGGAGACGGGCACGTCGACCAGCGGGAACGGGTCGTGCACCAGGTCCAGTTCGGGGGTCTCCCGGGACGGGACGAAGCTGGTCAGGTGCACCACCGTGGCGGTGTCGGTCCGTACCACGGTGGTCTCCAGGTGGACCGGCCCGCCCGCGCGGACCAGCGGGTCCGGCAGGAGCCGGTCCAGGGCGGCGCCGAGCAGCCGGCGGTACGGTTCCAGGCCGTGGTCGTGGAACGCCTCCAGCAGCGGGACGGCCACCGCGGCCACCCCGCCGCCGACGGCGAGGGCCACCTCCTCGGTCGGGTCGGCCGGCGGTGTGTAGGAGTGGCCGCAGAAGCGGTCCCAGGAGCGCGGGAAGTACGGCGCGACGACCCGGGCCAGCACCTCGGCGCCGGGCATCGCGCGGGCGGTCAGCCGGGAGCCGTGGCTGATCACCGGGAAGTCCTCCGGGACACCGGGGACGCCCTCGCAGGCGAGGAACACCTCACCGGCCGGGGCCGGGGCCAGGTCCTCCACCGGGAGGCCGGGCAGGGCGGGCTCCGTGCCGCCCCGCAGCAGCGCGGGCCCGACCAGCACCACCGCCCCGCCGGCCCGGCGGTACGCGGCCAGACGCTCGGAGAGGTCGTCGTCGACGGGGGTGCTCTCCGGCACCACGACGGCCCGGTACCCGGCCAGGTCGGCCGTCGGCGGGACGACGTCGAACTGGACCCGCAGCTGCTGGAGCGCCCGGACGGCGCCGATGTTGCTCGCGCCGGGGCGGTCCCCCAGGCCGGGGTCGACGACCAGGGCGACCTCGCTGACGACCCGTCCGCCCTCGACGAACGGCTCGCACCGCGCGATGTGGCCGTAGACCGAGCCGATCAGCTCGTACACGGCCGGGGCCGGCACGCCCCGCGGATGCAGCACGTCGCCCACGCCGCTGGTCAGGCCGTGGCTCAGCATCTGGCTGTTCTCGTAGAGCAGCGCCGCCCGTGGCTTGAGGGCGGCGTTGTCGCCCCAGCTCTCGTGGAAGCGCCCGGTGTGGCTGAGGGTCGGCATCCCCAGCGGGCGGACGAAGCGGGCCACGTACGGGAGGAAGGCGTAGCCCCAGCCTCCGGTGGGCAGGCCCTCGATCTCGACGTGCCGCAGGAACTGCCGCTCCTTCGGCAGCCCGGTCTTGGGGCGGCCGTTGTAGTAGACGCCCTGGACGGCCTCCGGCGGCAGGGCCTTCTCCACCATCGCGGTGTAGCGGGCCATGTAGCGGTGGGCCACCAGGTCCGCGTAGCGCATGCGGTGGTCGGCGTCGGCCGGGTCCAGGCCCTCCCTGCGCATCCCGTCGACGGCCCAGCGGCTCAGGCTCGGCTGGCTCCAGCACATGTCGACGAAGATCCCGTCGACGGGGGCGAAGCGCCGCAGCACCTCGTCCAACTGGTCGGCGAAGTAGTCGGCGTAGGGGCTGGACATATCGAGGATGTTCCAGCCCGCCTGGAGGGCGGAAGGGGTCCAGCGGGCGATCTTGAGGTTCTCGTCGTGGGCGACCCACTCGGGGTGCTCGCGGGCCGCGTACTCGTCGACCTGGAGGGACAGGTAGATCGGTGCTCGGATGCCGGCCGCGTGCAGGGCGTCGACCTGTTCGGCGAGCAGCTCCAGGTCGGGGGAGAGGCCGGGGTGGCGCTCGGGACGGTCGGTCCCGTAGTAGAGGTGGCCGTGGTGGCACTTGGCGAAGACGGTGACGCTGTCGACATGGGCGTCGCGGAAGGGCTGCGCGAAGGTCGCCGGGTCGAAGTCCCGGCCGACGTCGGGGACATCGGGGCCGGTGTGGAAGTCCAGGTGTACGGTGCGCCGGGGGAAGCGAGCAGGGTTGAGAGCGTTCACATGTCCCTGGGTCATGGGATGGATTTATAGGAGCCAGGTGTGGCAGAGTCCAGGGGTTTTGCAGAATGAGGCTCAAAATCCATGACGGAGAAGGGGACTTGGGCCGGGCTCCGGCCTCTCGCCGTGGGTCGCGTCCTCCCGTTCCTCTCTCGGACATGGGATCTCTCGCCAGCTCGGCGCCGAGCCGCTGACCCCATCTCTGGAGCGCCCTCATGCCCCTCGATCCCTTCCTCGCCGACAAGGTGCACCTCCTCGACGGCCTCGACTGGCCGCAGGTCCAGAGCGACCCGCAGGCCGCGGCGCGGCTGGGGGAGTACCTCCGCGATCCCGGCGAGTGGACCGCCCCGGACGTCTCGGTGGAGGACCGCACGGTGCCGGGCCCCCACGGGCGGATCCCGATCCGGATCTACACCCCCGCCACCGAGCCCGGCCGCGCGCTGCTGTGGCTGCACGGGGGCGGGTTCCAGGGCGGCGACCTCGACATGCCCGAAGCGCACCAGGTGTCCGCCGAACTCTCCGCCCGGGCAAGCGCGTTGGTGGTGTCGGTCGACTACCGCCTGGCCGTGGACGGTACGCACTACCCGGTCCCCGTCGACGACGCCCACGCCGCATGGCGCTGGCTCGGCGAAACCCTGCGGCTGCGCTCCGGCCCGTCCGGTCCGGTCGCCCTCGGCGGCGCGAGCGCGGGCGCCGCTATCGCCCTGTCCACGGCGATCCGGCTCCGCGACCTGGGCCAACGCCGCCCGGACGCCCTGCTGCTCGCCTATCCCTTCGCGCACTTCCCGAACCCGGCGCTGGACGCGGACACCCGGGTCGCGATGGAGGCGCTTCCGCCGCTCCTGCGGTTCACCACCGAGGGGATCGAGTCCATGGTGCGGAACTACGTGGGGCGTCTGAGCGACCTGCCCCCGTCGGCGATGCCCGGAGCCGCGGACCTGCGCGGCCTTCCCGCGACCGGCATCGTCCTCGCCCAGTACGACGACCTGAGGCCCTCGGGCGAACTGCTCGAACGGCAGCTGGGCGAGGTCGGCGTCGGCGTACGGTCCTACCTGGCCGCCGGCATGACACACGGTCATCTCAACCGCGGCCCCTCCCTCGAGGAGGTCGACCGCTCGCTCGACTTCCTCGCCGCCGTGCTCGCCGACGGCGC
The DNA here is from genome assembly GCF_055569135.1 of Kitasatospora sp. NPDC029367. Classification (NCBI taxonomy): domain Bacteria; kingdom Bacillati; phylum Actinomycetota; class Actinomycetes; order Kitasatosporales; family Streptomycetaceae; genus Kitasatospora; species Kitasatospora sp. NPDC029367. Next base: position 8,751 of record NZ_JBVHYH010000058.1, on the reverse strand, counting down.
CGCGGCCCCGGCGGAGCACCCCACCCATAAGGGATGAATGCCCCACCATCGGCCTCACGTAGCAGGCTCCCGGTAGGCCCTCCCCGGCACGCTTCCCCAGTGGCCCCTGCCCGGATCTGGCCGTCGGACCGGTTCTGCGGCTACCGTGAAGGCAGCATGGGAGCGCTCCCAAGACGCCAGCCGGGAGGGTGCGGTCCGGCGCGGTAATGTGTCGAGGGGGTGGCGCCGGCCGAGCGGGGCTCGCGCCGGAACCCCCGGGGAGCTCGGGCGGACCGGGCAGAACAGGACGGGACGTCAGAATGAACGACAGCGCGGGGCGACCCGCCGGCGGACCGGCCGCCCGGCCGACCCTGGAGGAGGTCGCCGCGCTGGCCGGGGTCGGCCGGGGCACGGCCTCCCGGGTGATCAACGGATCGCCGCGGGTCAGCGAGAAGGCGCGCACGGCGGTGGAGCGGGCCGTGGCGGAGCTGGGGTACGTGCCCAACCGGGCGGCCCGCGCGCTGGCGACCTCGCGCACCGACGCGATCGCCCTGGTGGTGCCGGAGGCGGAGACGCGGCTGTTCTCGGAGCCGTACTTCGCCGACATCATCAGCGGGGTCTCCGCCGAACTCTCCTCCACCCAGCTCCAGTTGCTCCTGGTCCTGGTGCGCGACCAGCGCGAGCACGAGCGCCTGTCTGCCTACCTGCGGGCCGACCGGGTGGACGGCGTGCTGCTGGTCGCCGTGCACCAGGACGACCCCCTGCCGGTCATGCTGGAGGAGCTCGGCATCCCCGCCGTACTCGCCGGCCGCCGCGGCGAGCACGAGCCGCTCAGCTACGTGGCGGCCGACAACGCGGGCGGCGCCCGGATGGCCGTGCGCCACCTGCTGCGCCGCGGCTGCCGCCGGATCGCGACCGTCACCGGCCCGCTGGACATGGAGGGCGCGCAGGCCCGCCTCGCGGGGTACCGGGCGGCGCTCGCCGAGAGCGAGGCCGGGACGCTGCCGGAACTCGTCGCGGTGGCCGACTTCACCGAGAGCGGGGGCCGCGCCGCGATGGCCGAACTCCTGGAGCGCGAGCCCGGGGTGGACGCGGTCTTCTGCGCCTCGGACGTCCTGGCCGCGGGGGCCCTGCAGGCGCTCAGGGCGGCGGGCCGCCGGGTGCCGCAGGACGTCGCGGTGGTCGGCTTCGACGACTCGATCGTGGCCCGGCACACCGATCCGCCGCTGACCACCGTGCGGCAGCCGACCCAGGAGATGGGGCGGGCGATGGTCCGCCAACTGCTGGAGCAGATCGCCGAACCGGGCAGGGCGCGGCGCCAGCTGGTCATGGCGACCGAGCTGGTGGTGCGCGACTCGGCCTGAACGGGAACAGCCTGGTGGGGGGGGGGGGGGGGGGGGGGGGGGGGGGGGGGGGGGGGGGGGGGGGGGTGTTTGGCCTAGGGGGGGGGTCGGGGTCACTGTTGGGCGGTGGTGATGGGTTTGGTAGGCCCCACTGCACCGGAAAGCAACCCCCCTTTCCCCCCCCCCCCCCCCCCCCCCCCCCCACCGGGGAGATCGGGCCGGTTCAGCCTCCGGCCGAGGTGGGCGGGCCGGTTCAGCCCCCGGCGGCGAGGTGGGCCCGGTAGCCCGCCCCGTACGCAGTCGGGGTGCCGTCGTAGGCCGAGATCAGCGAGGGGCCGTTGGAGCAGTCCCAGGTGTTCCAGGTCCACGCCAGGTAGGAGATCCCGTGCCGGTCCAGCCAGGGCAGCAGGGTGTCCAGGTAGCCGGACGCGCAGTCGTTCTCGCCCAGCTCCCCCGCGACCACCGGGACGGTCGCCGCCACCGGGGCCACCTGGGCGTCCCAACAGCTCGACGAGGCACAGGCGTTGAAGTTGTACGAGTGCCAGGAGGCGGCCAGCTGGTGCAGCGGGTCCGACGGCCGGTGGGTGAGCCACTGGGTGAGGTCGTTGGCGTACTCGATCCCGCCGAGCATCAGGACGTTGTCCGCGCCGGTGCCGCGTACGGCGTCCACCAGGGACTGCATCCCGGCCACCGGGTAGCCGATGCCCGGGCAGGTGCCGCCGTCCCGCCAGCAGGCCCAGCCGCTGTCCGTGCCGCCGGTGGCGCGGGAGGGGTAGGGCTCGTTGAACAGGTCGAAGACGGTGGCGCCGTCCCCCTTGAAGGCGGTGGCCACCGAGCGCCAGAACGGGACGGCGTTGGCGGCGTCCGGCATGGGCTTCTGGCAGGTGGCGGTCGCGGTGGAGCAGGCCGAGGAGTTGCCGGTGTAGACGCCGTCGGTCCAGTGCAGGTCGAGGACGGTGTTCAGCCCGTTGCGGTGCAGCAGCGCCACGTAGGACTTGACCGCCTCGATGTAGGTGCTTCCCGCGTAGGCGGCCGGGACGTTCGGCAGGCCGAGCCAGCAGTCCTCGTTGAGCGGGATGCGGACGGCGGTGACGTGCCAGGCGCGCATCGCGTCGATCGACGCCTGGTCCACGGGCCCGTCGAAGAGGCCCTTGCCCTGGACGCAGGCGAACTCGGCGCCGGAGCGGTTGGCGCCGCGCAGGGTGACGGCGTGCCCGCTCGGGTCCTGGAGCTGGTTGCCCGCCACGTGCAGGGCCGGGGCCGGACCGCCCGGCGCCGGGGTGGTCGGCGGCGGGGACGTCGGCGGTGTGGTCGGCGGTGTGCTGGGTGGTGTGGTCGGCGGTGTGGTCGGAGGGCCGGACGGACCACCGCAGACGGTGCCGTTGAGGGTGAAGGTGGTGGGGGCGGTGTTGGTGCCGGTGTAGGTGAAGTTGGCGCTGGTGGTGTAGGTGGCGCCGGGGTTGATGGTGGGGGCGTAGCTGGGGTTGGTGGCGGTGACGGTGTGGCCGGTCTGGGTCCAGGTGCCGTTCCAGCCGTTGGTGAGGGTCTGGGTGCCGGTGTAGTCGTAGCTGAGGGTCCAGCCGTTGACGGGGGTGGTGCCGGTGTCGGTGATGGCGAGGTTGGCGGTGAATCCGCTGCCCCAGTCGTTGGCGGTGTAGCTGACGCCGCAGGACACCCCGGCGGTGGCGGCGTTGGTGGCACCGGGCGGTAGCAGCAGGGCGCCGGCCAGCGCGCCGGCGGCGACGGCCGCCGTCGCGAACAGGGAGGCGTGCGGGCGGTGAGGGGCACGGGAGGCGCGTACGGCTCGGGCAATCATGGGGCGGCTCCGGTGGAAGCCGGGCCGGCCGGCGGGTGGGACCGGCCGGCCCGGGTGGGGGAGGGGTGCGGGTCAGCCCGCGGTGCAGCTGAGGGTCGGAGCGGTGTTGGCGCCCGAGTAGCTGCCCTGGAATCCGAAGCCGGTGCTGCCGCCGGCCGCGATGGTGCCGTTGTAGCCCGCGTTGACGGCGGAGACGGCGGCGCCGCTCTGGGTCACGGTGGCGTTCCAGCCGTTGGTCACCTGCTGGTTGCCCGGCCAGGTCCAGGTGACCTTCCAGGACGTGGTGGGCGTGCTGCCGGTGTTGGTCACCGTGACGTTGGCACCGAAGCCGGAGCCCCAGTCGTTGGCCACGGAATAGCTCGCGGTGCAGCCGCTGCCGGTCCCGCCGCCGGTGCTCGCGGTGGTGGCGGTGACGGCCGCGGAGACCGGTGAGGTGTTGCCGGCGGCGTCGAAGGCGTCGACGGTGTAGCGGTAGGCGGTGGCGGGCGACAGGCCGGTGTCGGAGTAGGTGGTGCCGGTGCTGGTGCCCACCTTGGCGCCGTCGCGGTAGACGTGGTAGCCGACGACGCCGACGTTGTCGGTGGCGGCCGTCCAGGAGAGCGAGGCGCCGGTCGCGGTGGTGCCGGTGACGGTCAGCCCGGCCGGGGTGCTCGGCGCGGTGGTGTCACCGCCGCCGGTGGAGGCGCCGAGGGACGGGTAGGCGTTCTGCACCAGCTGCCGGAACTGGGCGCCGAACCACTGGCCGGCCTTGACGTTGTCGCCGGGGAAGGAGTTGGTCGGGTAGGTGTTGCCGTTGCCGTCGCTCTGCGTCCCGGCCGGGTCGCAGTGCGGGTCGCCGTGCGGGTGCGTCGCCGAGGGGTAGTCGCCGTCCGACTCGCCCGGCGGCTTCACCCACAGGAAGGCGATGATCGGGCTGGCCGACCCGAAGGGCTGCGCCTGCGGACGGGCGCCGATGCCCGCGCCGTAGACGTTGCACCAGTTGCCCCGGAAGACGCGCTGGTCCACCTTGTTGGCGGCGACGTAGCCGTCGACCGTGGTCGGCGTGCTGTTGACCCCGGTGGGCCGGGCGCTGCCGCCCCAGCCGTTGCGCGAGGTGTCCACCAGGAAGCCGACGGTGCTCGGGAAGCCGTTGGAGACCATGGTCGAGTACATCTGGCTGGCGTAGTTGTACTCGTCGAAGTCCGGGTTCCACTGGTAGAAGTTGGCGGACCTCAGCGGCTGCCCGCCGACCTGGAGGTTCTGGTCCGGCAGGTACGGCTCGTTGAGCGGGGTGTAGTTGGCGGTGTTGCTGATGAAGCCGTCCACGCTGGCGAATCCGCCGGTGGTGGCCTTGGCGACCTTGGCGTACTCCTGGCCCGCCGGGACCATGTTGGTGGGCCAGCCGAGCCAGCCCGAGTGGCCGATGTCCAGGTAGTTGTAGACGTTGCCGATCGGGTGCAGCTTGTTCAGCGCGTACTCGATGCCGGCCTCGTAGAGCGGGGTCGCGGTGGCGCAGGCCGGCTTGTTCTGGTTGGTGACGGCGTTCGGCAGCGAGTCCGGCTCGATGATCGCGGCGATCCGCAGCGAGGCGTACTTCGGGTCGGCGAGGACGGCCGCGATCGGGTCGATGTACTGGCTCTGGTACGTCGCCAGGCCGGCGGCGGTGGCGGGGAGTTCGCCGTTGGAGGCGATGGCGGCGCAGTCCCGGCCGGGCAGGTCGTACACGACGACCTGGAGGACCACGGGGGTGCTGCCGGCGGCGGCCTGGGCGAGGGCCCGGTCGAGGTGGCCGCGCAGGCCGAGCCGGCCGTTGTCGCCGGCGATGGCGCCGATGTGGTCCATCCAGACGGCGGTGGAGTTGTTCGCCACCTGCGCCTCGGCGGCACCCAGCGTGCCGCCGTCGGCGGCGGCCTGGGCGCTGACCTGGGCGGTGTAGTCCGGGTTGAGGTAGCCGGTCGCGCCGACGAACGGGTTGACCGGGCGGGCGGTGGCGGCGTGCGCGGCCTGCGCGCCGGCGACCGGGACGAGGGCGGAGACGCCGAGCGCGGTCGCGACGGCCGCTGTTCGGAGTCGGCGGAGGGCGGTGAGTGGCACGGTCGGGTCCCTTCGGGTGGGGTGGTGGGCCCGGGGGGTGGGTGCCGGGTCGGACGCTGCGGTCGGGGTCCGGGGCGCCCGGGCCTGCAGCCGGGACGGAGCGTGTGATGGGAGCGCTTCCATATTCCGGCAGACGGCTTTCGCCGCTGCCTGAGTCACATGAAGCCAGGCCGTAGCTGGCCCGTCAAGAGCTCTGACGCGCAGGCCCGAGGGTGAAATGGGCGCGCTCCCACGGGATTTGGCAGGGCCGTGAAACTTTCCCGCCGACGCCCCGACCCGGGTACGGACGTCCCCGCTGGTCGGCGGCGGGGTGGCGGACGGGGGCCGGACCGGGCGGCGCGCGGCGGGGTTTGCCGGGCCGTTCACTCGCGGAACCCTGCGCCACGCGGGGCCGGAGGACGCCGGCCCCTGCTTCCTCCCACCCGATCCGGAGGCCCGTGCATGCCACGCAAGACCCTGCGCTCCCGCGCGCCCGTACCCACCGTCGCCGCACTCAGCGCCCTCGCCCTGGCGGCGGCGACCAGCGGCGCGCTCACCGCCCCGGCGTCCGCCGCCACCGCCGGGGTGTCCTGCGGCGTCAGCTACACCGCCAACGACTGGGGCAGCGGATTCACCGCCAACCTCGCCATCACCGACACCGGCACCACCCCCGTCAACGGCTGGACCCTCAGCTACGACTACACCGGCACCCAGACCCTCACCAACGGCTGGAACGGCACCTGGACCCAGACCGGCCACACCGTCACCGCCACCAACCCCAGCTACGCCCCCACCATCAACCCCGGCACCACCTACACCACCAGCGCCAACTTCACCTACACCGGCACCAACACCGCCCCCACCACCTTCACCCTCAACGGCACCGTCTGCCGCGGGCCGAACCAGCCGCCGACGGTCTCGCTCACCTCCCCGGCGGCGGGCACGACCTTCACCCCCGGCTCGACCGTGCCGCTCGCGGCGACCGCCGCGGACGCGGACGGCACCGTGGCCAAGGTGGACTTCTACGCCAGCACCGGCCCCGGCGACAACAAACCGGTCGGCACCGCCACCACCGCGCCCTACACGCTGAACTGGGCGAACGTGCCGGCCGGCGACTACTCGCTGACCGCCGTCGCGACCGACAACCTGGGCGCGACCACCACCTCGGCCCCGGTCGCGGTCAAGGTGTCCGGACCGAGCCTGCTGGTCAACCCGAGCACCCTGGCGGTCCAGCAGGGCTCCAACGGCACCTTCACGGTGGCCCTCTCCCAGGCCCCGGCCGCCCCCGTCACGGTGACGGTGACCCGCTCCGGCGCCGACACCGACCTGTCGGTCACCTCGGGCGGAAGCCTCACCTTCACCCCGGCCAACTGGAACACCCCGCAGACGGTGACCGTCGCGGCCGGTACGGACGCCACCCAGGCGGGCGGCACCGCCACCTTCACCGCGACCGCCACCGGCTACGGCTCGTCGGCTGTCGCCGTCACCGAGGCGGCGAAGAGCTCGGGGTACGACCAGTACTTCCTCGACCTCTACAGCAAGATGAAGAACCCGGCGAACGGCTACTTCAGCCCGCTCGGCATCCCGTACCACTCGGTGGAGACGCTGATGGTCGAGGCGCCCGACTACGGCCACGAGACCACGTCGGAGACCTACAGCTACTGGCTCTGGCTGGAGGCCGACTACGGCCGGGTGACCGGCGACTGGACCGGGTTCAACAACGCCTGGACCAGCCTGGAGACGTACATGATCCCCGGGCACGCCGACCAGCCCGGCCAGGGCACCTACAACCCGTCCAAGCCGGCCACCTACGGCCCGGAGAAGGCCCAGCCGGACCAGTACCCGGTGAAGCTGAACTCCTCCGTCCCGGTCGGCACGGACCCGCTGGCCGGTGAACTCTCCACCGCCTACGGCAGCCCGGACGTGTACGCGCCCGCCTGGATCATGGACACCGACAACAAGTACGGCTTCGGCCGCTGCGAGGACGGCACCACCAAGCCGAGCCTGATCAACACCTACCAGCGCGGCCCGCAGGAGTCGGTCTGGGAGACCGTCCCGCAGCCCGACTGCGACGTGCTGAAGTACGGCGCCTCCGGCTCGGGCTTCCTCAGCCTCTTCAACGACGGCGGCGGGAACTACTCCAAGCAGTACAAGTACACCGACGCGCCGGACGCGGACGCCCGCCTGGTCCAGGTCGCCTACTGGGCCCGGACCTTCGCCACGGCGCAGAACAGGAGCGCGGCGATCAGCGGCACCGTCGCCAAGGCGTCCAAGCTCGGGGACTTCCTGCGCTACTCGCTCTACGACAAGTACTTCAAGCGCGCCGGCAACTGCAACGGGTCGAGCACCTGCCCGGCCGGCACCGGCAAGGCCGACGAGCAACTCGGCCTGCTGACCTGGTACTTCGCCTGGGGTGGCGACACCGGCGGGTCCTGGTCCTGGCGGATCTCCGGCTCGGCCGCGCACCAGGGCTACCAGAACCCGATGGCGGCCTGGGCACTGTCCACCGACCCGGCGCTCACGCCCAAGTCGCCCAGCGCGGCGGCGGACTGGTCCGGCAGCCTGGACAAGCAGCTCCAGTTCTACCAGTGGCTGCAGTCCACCGAGGGCGGGATCGCGGGCGGCGCCACCAACAGCTGGGGCGGGAACTACGGCGACGACGGCGCGCCGCCGGCCGGCAACCCGACGTTCTACGGCCTCGCCTACGACTGGCAGCCGGAGTACCACGACCCGCCCAGCAACCAGTGGTTCGGCTTCCAGACCTGGTCGATGGAGCGGGTGGCCGAGTACTACTACGCCACCGGCGACGCCAGGGCCAAGGGCGTGCTGGCCAAGTGGGTCCCGTGGGCGATCTCGGTCAGCAAGGCGGACCCGGCCACCGGCACCCTGACCACGCCCGACGTCCTCACCTGGACCGGCGCTCCGGACACCTGGAACGCCACCGCACCGGGTGCCAACACCGGCCTGCACGTGAAGGCCACCGGCGCGCTCACCGACCTCGGGGTGGCCGGCTCGCTGGCCAAGACCCTCTCCTACTACGCGGCGAAGGCCGGCGACGGCACCGCGCAGAAGTTCGCCCAGAACATCCTGGACATCATCCACGCCAAGTACGCCGACCCGCTCGGCTACTCGGCCCCGGAGACCCGCACCGACTACAGCCGCTTCACCCAGGCGTACGACCCCGCCACCCACCAGGGGGTCTACATCCCGCCGGGCTGGAGCGGGACGTACCCGGACGGCACGAAGCTCAGCTCGGCCAGCAACACCTTCCTGTCCATCCGGCCCTGGTACACCGGCGACCCGCAGTGGTCGAAGGTCCAGTCCTACCTGAACGGCGGCCCGGCGCCGGTGTTCAACTACCACCGGTTCTGGGCCGAGGCGGACATCGCCACGGCGTTCGACACCTTCGCCCAGCTCTTCCCGACGGTGAACCCGGGCGGCTGACGCCCGCACCCGCACCGCAGTGGGGGGGGGGGGGGGGGGGGGGGGGGGGGGGGGGGGGGGGGGGGGGGGGGGGGGGAGGGGGGGGGGGAGGGTGGGGGGGGGGGGGGGAGGGGGGGA
>NZ_JBVHYH010000057.1:0-61195 GCF_055569135.1 Kitasatospora sp. NPDC029367 | reverse complement strand
ACATTCCGAACCCGGAAGCTAAGCCTCACAGCGCCGATGGTACTGCAGGGGGGACCCTGTGGGAGAGTAGGACGCCGCCGAACAATCATTCAGAAAAGCCCCCGCCGGGTTAACCGGCGGGGGCTTTTCGCATTTCCGGAGCCTCCGGAGGACGGGACGGCGGGCGAAAAAATCTTGGCCGGGTCGTGTCGAGAACCCGTGGCCGGCTCCGTCCCAGGGGTGAGCGCGGCCACAATGGGTCGCACGAGCTCCGAAGGAGAAGCACGATGGCCAAGTACCTGCTGCTCAAGCACTACCGAGGCGCCCCGACCGCGGTCAACTGCGCGCCGATGGACCAGTGGACGCCGGAGGAGGTCACGGCGCACATCAAGTACATGCAGGACTTCGCGGCTCGGCTGGAGCAGACCGGCGAGTTCGTCGACGCCCAGGCGCTCGCGCCCGAGGGGTCGTGGGTCCGGTACGACGGCGAGGGGCGGCCGCCGGTGACGGACGGCCCGTTCGCGGAGACCAAGGACCTCATCGCCGGCTGGATGGTGATCGACGTGGACAGCCACGAGCGCGCCGTCGAGCTGGCCGGTGAGCTGTCGGCGGCGCCGGGGGCCGGTGGAAAGCCGATCCACGAGTGGCTGGAGCTCCGTCCGTTCCTGGCCATGCCGCCGACCGTCACGGAGTGACCTCTCCCGTGACCGTCCCGATGAACGAGGCCCTGATCCGGGGCCTCACCCCGGGTGTGCTGGCTGTCCTCGTCCGCCGCGGAGCCGACTTCGCGGCGGCCGAGGACGCCGTGCAGGAGGCGCTGGTGGAGGCGGTCCGCGGCTGGGCGAGCGATCCGCCGCGGGATCCGAAGGGCTGGTTGGTCACCGTCGCCTGGCGGAAGTTCCTCGACGCGACCAGGGCGGACACCGCCCGTCGCCGCCGGGAGGAACTGGTCGACCAGGAGCCGGAGCCCGGTCCGGCGGCCTCGGTGGACGACACCCTGCGGCTCTACTTCCTGTGTGCCCACCCGTCGTTGACGCCGTCCTCCGCGGTCGCGCTGACCCTGCGCGCGCTCGGTGGGCTGACCACCCGGCAGATCGCCCAGGCCTATCTGGTGCCCGAGGCGACCATGGCGCAGCGGATCAGCCGGGCCAAGCGCACCGTCTCGGCGGTCCGCCTCGACCGGCCGGGCGATGTCGCGACCGTGCTGCGGGTGCTCTACCTGGTGTTCAACGAGGGCTACTCCGGGGACGTCGACCTCGCCGCCGAGGCGATCCGGCTGACCCGGCAGTTGGCGGCGGCGATCGACCACCCCGAGGTGGCGGGGCTGCTGGCGCTGATGCTGCTGCACCACGCCCGGCGGGCCGGCCGGACCGGTCCCGACGGGAGTCTGGTGCCGCTCGCGGAGCAGGATCGGCGGCTCTGGGACACCGGTCTGATCGCGGAGGGCGTCGGGATCCTCCAGGCGGCCCTGGCCCGGGACCGGCTGGGCGAGTTTCAGGCTCAGGCGGCCATCGCGGCGCTGCATGCCGACGCGCCTTCCGCCGAGGAGACCGACTGGGTGCAGATCGTCGAGTGGTACGACGAGTTGGTGCGGCTGACGGACAGTCCGGTGGTGCGGCTGAACCGTGCGGTGGCGGTCGGTGAGGCCGACGGGCCACAGGCCGGCCTGGCGGCGCTCGGTGAACTGGACGAGGCGCTGCCCCGGTACGCGGCCGCGGCCGCGTACCTCCACGAGCGGGCCGGGGACCTGGCGGTGGCGGCCCGGCTGTACGCCGAGGCGGCCCGCCGGGCGCCCAACCTCGCCGAGCGCGACCATCTGACGCGCCAGGCGGCCCGGCTCAACGCCCGCCGCGGCAGCTGATCAGGGGACGGGGACTTGCCGGGCCAGGCTCAGAGCCGGCCGGCCGCCTTGAGCGCCAGGTAGGCGTCCGCCAGCGCCGGGGCGATCTGGGCCGGCGGGGCGTCGAGGACGGTGACCCCGCTGCGGGTGAGACGGTCGGCGGTGTGCCGGCGGTCGGCGCGGGTCTGCTCGGCGGCGGCGGCGCCGTAGACGGCCTCCACGGTGCCGCGGCCGGCGGCCAGCACGTCCAGGTGCGGGTCGGCGACGGAGGCGAGGACGACTTCGTGGCGCTTGGTGAGCAGCGGCAGCAGCGGGCGCAGGCCGTCCTCGACGGAGGCCGCGTCAAGCCCGGTGAGCAGGACGACGAGCGAGCGGTGCGGCGCCATCTTGAGTGCGGTGGAGACCAGCGAGCGCATGTCCGTCTCGTGCAGCGCGGGTTCCAGCAGGGCCATCGCGTTGGTGAAGGAGGGCAGGATCTCGCTGGGGGAGCTGCCGATGACCGAGGCGCGCTTGCGGGCGTCGTGGGCGAGCAGGTCGACCCGGTCGCCGGCGCGGGTGGCGAGGGCGGTGAGCAGCAGGGCGGCGTCGAGGGCGGCGTCCAGGCGGGGGGCGTCGCCGACGCGGCCGGCCGAGGTGCGGCCGGTGTCGAGGACGATCAGGATGTGCCGGTCGCGTTCGGGGCGCCAGGTGCGGACGGCGACGGTGTTGCGGCGGGCGCTGGCGCGCCAGTCGATGGAGCGGACGTCGTCGCCGGGCAGGTACTCCCGCAGTGAGTCGAACTCGGTGCCCTGGCCCCGGGTCAGTACGGAGGTCCGGCCGTCGAGTTCGCGCAGCCGGGCGAGCCGGGAGGGCAGGTGCTTGCGGCTGTTGAACGGGGGGAGGGCGCGGACCGTCCAGGGGACGTGGTGGGAGCCCTGACGGCCGGCCAGGCCGAGCGGGCCGAGCGAGCGGACCGTCACGCGGTGGGCGTGGTGGTCGCCGCGGCGGCCCGGGGTGAGCACGGTGACCGTCCGGCGCCGTTCGCCGCCGGGGACGGCGAGGGTGTGCCGGGAGGCGGTCTCGGAGGTGCCGGGGCGCCAGGCGGAGGGCGCCCAGGCGTCGCGGATCAGGGCGCGGAGCGGCCGTCCGGAGGTGTTGGTGACGGTCAGTTCGACCGAGGCGGTGTCGCCGAGCCGGACGGTGGTGTCGCCGCCCCGGGCGATCCGCAGGCTGCGGACGGGGGCGGCGAGCACCAGGTCGACCAGGACGGCGAGCAGGACGGCGCCGGTGACGGCCCCGATCCCGGTCCAGGAGGGCAGCAGGAGGCCCACGAAGAGCGCGCCGAGCGCGGCGATCAGGGCGGTTCGCCCGGTGAGGGCCATGCGGGTGCGCTCCTTCGGAAGCCCGGTGTGTTCGAGGACCGGTACGCCTACCGGTGGTGGATCAGCGGGGGGCGGGCGTCTGGGCGAGGACGGCCTGGATGACGGAGTCGGCGGTGACGCCCTCCATCTCGGCCTCGGCGCGCAGCGCGACGCGGTGCCGCAGCGTGGGCAGGGCGAGGGCCTTGACGTCGTCCGGGGTGACGTAGTCCCGCCCGGCCAGCCAGGCCCAGGCGCGCGAGGCGGCGAGCAGCGCGGTGGCACCGCGCGGGGAGACGCCGATGGACAGCGACGGGGACTGCCGGGTGGCCCGGCAGAGGTCGACGATGTACGCCAGGATCTCGGGCGAGACGGTGAGCTTGGCGATCTGCTCGCGGGCGGCGGCCAGGTGCTCGGGCCCGGCGACCGGGCGGACGCCGGCGGCGGCGAGGTCCTTGGGGTCGAAGCCGGAGGCGTGCCGGGACAGGACCTGGAACTCCTGGTCGCGGTCGGGCAGCGGGAGGATCAGCTTGAGCAGGAAGCGGTCCAGCTGGGCCTCGGGCAGCGGGTAGGTGCCCTCGTACTCGACCGGGTTCTGGGTCGCGGCGACCAGGAACGGGACGGGCAGTGCGCGCGGCTCGCCGTCGACGGTGACCTGCCGCTCCTCCATGGCCTCCAGCAGGGCGGCCTGGGTCTTGGGCGGGGTGCGGTTGATCTCGTCGGCGAGCAGCAGGTTGGTGAAGACCGGGCCGGGCTGGAAGGAGAACTCGGCGGTGCGGGCGTCGTAGACGAGCGAGCCGGTGACGTCGCCGGGCATCAGGTCGGGGGTGAACTGGATGCGCTTGGTCCCCAGGCTGAGCGCCGTGGACAGGGTGCGGACCAGCAGCGTCTTGGCGACGCCGGGGACGCCCTCCAGCAGCACGTGGCCGCCGCAGAGGAGGGCCACCACCAGGCCGGTGACGGCGGCGTCCTGGCCGACCACGGCCTTGCCGATCTCGGCGCGCAGGGCGGTCAGGGCCGTGCGCGGGTCGGTGGCGGGGGTAGCGGGCGCCGTGCCGGGGGTGATGCGGAGCTGGGCGGTTGCCTGTTCGGTCACGGGTTCCGTACCTGCCTTTCGAGGGCGTCTAGGTCGTCGGCGAGCCGCAGCAGCGCGGCGTCGTCGGTCGGGGGCGGGCCGTACAGCAGGGCCCGGACGTCCCCGGCGGGTCGTTCGGGGAGGCGGTCGGCGACGGCCGCGCAGAGTGCCTCCGGCTCCGGTGCGCCGGCCTGGAGCGGGAGGCCGAGGGCGGGGGCGAGGCGGTGGGCGGTGGCGCGGCGCAGCGCCTCGGCGGCGCGGCCGTGGGCCTTGGCCCGCCGGTAGAGGCGGGCGCGGCCCTCGGTGGTCTCGGCGGCGCGGACCACCACGGGCAGGTTCTCGCTGACCACCGGGCCGAGTCGGCGGGCGCGCCAGAGGGCGGCGAGCACGGCGGCGACGGCGAGTTGGTAGAAGGCCCAGTGCCAGCCCTTCGGGATGTAGTCGCCGAAGGTCTTGCGCTGGGTGCCCGCGGCGACCGGCGCGGAGTAGTCGGGCAGGTGCCAGGTGAGGCGGGGCTGCGAGCCGAGCAGGCCGAGGGCGAGCGAGGCGTTGCCGTCGTCGGCGAGGCGGCCGTTCTGCAGGAACTCGCCGCTGCCGAGCACGATGACGTCGCCGCCGTGGGCGGCGGGGGTGCTGACCAGCGGGTAGCCGTGGTGGTACGGGTAGCAGCCGTCGCCGCGGCTGCCGCTGGTGTAGAGCGTGCCGCCCATCGCGGCGCTGCCGGCCCGTACGGCCTCGGGGAGGGCGCAGCTCGGGTGGGTGCTGCGGACGGACGCGAACGGGACGCCGCCGACCTCGTCGGAGGTGCGGATGCCGGGGGCGAGCGCGCTGAGGGCCTCCGGGCCGGGGTTGATCAGGACCAGCCGCCGGTGCCGGGCGGCGGCGACGGCGTGCAGCTCGGTGGGGCTCAGCAGGTCGGGTTCGGGCAGCACCAGGGTGTCGGCGCCGTCGGCGGGGGCCGTGGGGTCGGTGCGCAGTTCGGTCCTGACGCCCTGGCCGTCGAGCAGGGCGACCACGGCGTGGGTGCCGTCGGCGTCGTAGGAGCGGGGGTCGAGCGGCGGGTAGCGGTGGCCGGTGTTGAGGACGGCGAGGCCGACGGCGGCGACCAGCAGGACGGCGAGGGCGACCAGGTACCAGCGGGCGCGGCGGGCCAGGCCGCGCCCGGTGGGGGCGAGGCTGGTCGGTGCGGCGTCGGCGGGGTGCTGGGCGGCGGGTCGTTCGGGGGCGGGGGGAGCGGGGACGGTGCTGGTCATGCCGCTCCTCCCGGGGTCGGGGTCGGGGTCGGCGCCGGGGCGGCGGCCGCGGCGTGGGCGAGCACCGGGCGGCTGCGCTCCAGGGCCCGGTCGAGGTCCAGCAGCAGCTGGTACGCGGCCTGGTCGGCGGTGCGCTCGCCGTAGGCGATGTCGTCGAAGGTGCGGGCGGCCGCGGTCAGTGCGGCGGCCTGCTCGGGCAGGGCCCGGCCGGCTTCGGCGGCGGCCTCGTCGGCGGTGCGGCCGGGGCGGGTGTCGAGCAGGGTGCGCTCCTCCAGGGCCCGGACCAGGGCGCGCATCTGCTCGCGGACGGCCTCGGTCCAGCGGCCGGCGGCGGCGTGCCCGGCGGCGTCCGCGCGGTACTGCGCGGCGGTGCGCGGGCCGTCGGCGCCGTACACGCCGTAGTCGGTGCGGGCGGCGCGCTTGGGTGCGCCGAGGCGCCACCAGAGGGCGGCGGCGATCACCGCGGCGACGATCAGGAAGAGCACCAGTCCGGTGGTGCCGTCGGTGCCCCCGCCGGACATGTCGCCCAGGGCGCGGTCGATGTGGTCCCAGATCCAGTCGATGACGCGTTCCAGGACGCTCGGGTCGTTCTTGTGGTAGTCGGCCTTGAGCAGCTCGTCGCGGGCGGCGTCGCGGGCCGGGTCCCGTGGAACGGTGACCGGGGCGCCGCCGGCGGCGAGGAGCCTGTCCCCCCAGATGGGCATCCGGTTCAGCGCCTCGCGGGGGTCTGGTCGGCCCGGCCGCTCCAGCCGGTGCCGCCCTGTTCGGGCAGTCCGGCGGCGCGGGCGAGCTCGATGTCCAGGGCCTCGCGGCGGATCCGCTGGTCGATGTAGACCAGCACGCCGACGGCGGCCAGGAACGGGGTGGTCAGGGCGGAGGCGATGATCCCGGCGACGGCGGTCAGCGCCATCATGCCGACCGACTCGTGGGCGGTGTCGCCGAGCCGCTCCATGGAGCCGAAGCCGAGGACCAGGCCGAGGAAGCTGAACGGGATGGCGAGCGTCACTCCGACGATCCCGGCCAGCACCCGGCTCAGCAGGACGATGCCGAGGATCCGCCACCAGGAGCCGCGGGCCAGCCGGCGGGAGCGCGAGAGCGCGGTCAGCACGCCCTGCTTCTCCAGCATCAGCGCGGGGGCGGCCAGGCTGTAGCGGATCAGCAGCCAGAGGCCGACCGGGACGGTCAGCAGGCCGACGAGGAACAGCAGGGCCGTGGTGCCGGGCGTGCCCGAGCCGCCCGCGGTGTAGCCGATCAGCGGGGTGAAGCCGAGCAGCACCACGCCGACGCTCATCAGGGTGGTGAGCACGGTGAGACCGAGCAGTTGCAGCAGCCGGGGGCGGGCGTCGCGCCAGGCGTCGCCGGCGGTCACCGGTCGGCCGAGGACGGCGCGGCTGACCACGATGGTGAGCAGGGCGACGGCCAGCGCGTCGAGCAGCAGCGTCAGCGGCATGGCGGCGAGCAGGGTGAGCAGCTGGGTGGAGGTGCCGGTACGGCCCTTGACCAGCAGCTTGGCGACGAAGGTGCCGGCCTGGTCGACGACGGCGATGCCGAGCGAGAGGGTCAGCGCGGTGCGCCAGTTGCGGCGGACGGTGGTGACGGCGCCGTCGAGGAGTTCGCCGATGCTGAGCGGGCGCAGCGGGATGACGCCGGGCCGGGGGCTGCGCGTGGTCTCCCAGCCGTACGGGCCCTGGCCGGAGGGCCGGCTGCCGGGGTTGGGCTGTCCGTACTGGGCGCCCCAGGCGGGTGCGGCCTGAGGGGGTGCCGACGGCCCGGGCACGGCGGCGGGCGCGTCGACCGGGGGCCGGGCGCCGTCGCGGGGCGGCTCGGACGAGCTGGGCGAGGCCCAGCCCGGAGTGTCGGTCATCACTGCTCCTCGGAGGGGCGTCCTGGGCGCGGCTCCGGGCGGATCTTCCGCCCGCGCGCAGCGCCCATCGTGCCATGGGGCCCGGAGACGCCCCAGGGGTATCCGGTTGCTGATCGACAACGGGGGCCGCCGGGGGGTCGGACGGCGGGTTCCGGACAGTTCGGCGGCGCTCCGAGGAGGGCTATTCGCCCGGTATGGCCGGAAATCGACGGCGGAGGAGTTGGCCGTTGTGGAGCAAAGGCACTGCTGTGCGGCAGGTCACAATCCGGTAATGAGAAGATGGACCCATGAAGGGACGCGTCCTCGTCGTTGATGACGACTCCGCACTGGCCGAGATGCTCGGCATCGTGTTGCGTGGTGAGGGTTTTGAGCCGTTTTTCGTCGCGGATGGGGACAAGGCACTAGCCGCGTTCCGGGAGAGCAAGCCCGACCTGGTCCTGCTGGACCTGATGCTGCCCGGCCGGGACGGCATCGACGTGTGCCGGCAGATCCGGGCCGAGTCCGGCGTCCCGATCGTCATGCTGACCGCGAAGACCGACACGGTCGACGTCGTGGTAGGCCTGGAGTCCGGTGCCGACGACTACGTCACCAAGCCGTTCAAGCCCAAGGAACTGGTGGCCCGGGTGCGCGCGCGGCTGCGCCGTGCCGAGGAGCCGACTCCTGAGCAGCTGACCATCGGCGATCTGGTGATCGACGTGGCCGGCCACTCGGTGAAGCGGGACGGGCGCAGCATCCCGCTGACCCCGCTGGAGTTCGACCTGCTGGTCGCGCTGGCCCGCAAGCCCTGGCAGGTGTTCACCCGCGAGGTGCTGCTGGAGCAGGTGTGGGGCTACCGCCACGCGGCGGACACCCGCCTGGTCAACGTCCACGTGCAGCGCCTCCGCTCCAAGATCGAGAAGGACCC
Source organism: Kitasatospora sp. NPDC029367 (assembly GCF_055569135.1). Taxonomy (NCBI): domain Bacteria; kingdom Bacillati; phylum Actinomycetota; class Actinomycetes; order Kitasatosporales; family Streptomycetaceae; genus Kitasatospora; species Kitasatospora sp. NPDC029367. The sequence continues at coordinate 52,943 of NZ_JBVHYH010000057.1, read as the reverse complement.
GGAGCGCCCCGAGATCGTGGTGACCGTCCGCGGCGTCGGCTACAAGGCCGGACCCAGCTGACGTGACGGACCGGGCTGACGAGACCCCGTCGGGTTCCGCGACCGACGGGGCGGGGGCCGTGCGCGGGGACGTGCTGAGTTCGACCACCCGCCGCCGTCGCGGCCCGTCCGGAGTGTTCGGTCTGATGAAGCGTCAGCTCAGGCGTCCGGCGCGCCGGGTCACCGCGCTGTACCGCCGGTCGATCCAGTTGCGCGTGGTCGCGGTGTCCCTGCTGGCCTCCATCGCGGTGGTCCTGGTGCTGGGCGTGGTCGTGGTGGCGCAGGTGCGCACCGGCCTGCTCGACACCAAGATCGACGCGGCCCGGGCGCAGGCCCGGATCGGCTTCCAGGTCGAGCAGAAGAAGATCGACGAGGCCCGGGACCAGGCCCTGCGCGGCGCCGTCGACCCGAGCACCGGGGAGACCGGCACCTGGCTGCTGCGCCAGGTCAACGACCTCGCCGCGAGCGGGCAGACGGTCTACTCGGTGATCGCGATGGCCCCCGGCACCGGGACGGTCGTGCCGGACAGCGCCGGCTTCGCACCGCGCTACTCGGGCGACATCCAGCCCAGTAGCATCCCGGACAGCCTGCGCGCGAAGCTCTTCGAAGAGCCCGGCCAGATGTTCGACCAGCCGACCCGGATCCACCGCTCGCCCGAGGGCGGCGGCAAGAGCGAGCCCGGACTGGCCCTCGGCATGCAGTTCGTCGGCCCGGCCGACACCAGCTACCAGCTGTTCTACGTGTTCTCTTTCGGCCAGGAGACCGACACCCTCAACCTGATCACCGGCACCCTGGCGACCGCCGGCGTGTTCGTGGTGATCCTGATGGGCGGCATCGCCTGGGTCGTGGTGCGCCAGGTGGTCACCCCGGTCCGGATGGCCGCGGGCATCTCCGAGCGGCTCGCCGACGGACACCTGGAAGAGCGGATGAAGGTGACCGGGACGGACGACATCGCCCGCCTCGGGGAGTCGTTCAACCGGATGGCCAACGCCCTCCAGGCGCAGATCCGCCAGCTGGAGGAGCTCTCCCGGGTGCAGCGGCGCTTCGTCTCGGACGTCTCGCACGAGCTGCGCACCCCGCTGACCACGGTCCGGATGGCCGCCGACCTGATCTACGACAGCCGCGAGGACCTGGACCCGATGGCGGCCCGCTCGGCGGAGCTGCTCCAGGGCCAGCTGGACCGCTTCGAGTCGCTGCTCGCCGACCTGCTGGAGATCAGCCGCTTCGACGCCGGCGCCGCGATCCTGGACGCCGAGCCGGTCGACCTGCGGGAGATCGTCGGCCGGGTGGTCGAGGCCGCCGAACCGCTGGCCGAGGCCAAGGGCAGCGCCGTGGTGATCCGCGGTGACGGCGAGCCCGTGCTCGCCGAGGTGGACTCCCGCCGGATCGAGCGCATCCTGCGCAACCTGGTGGTCAACGCGCTGGAGCACGGCGAGGGCCGCGACGTGGTCGTCCGCCTCGGCTCGGCCGACGGCGCCGTCGCGGTCGGCGTGCGCGACTACGGCATCGGACTCAAGCCGGGCGAGGCGTCCCGGGTGTTCCACCGCTTCTGGCGGGCGGACCCGTCCCGGGTGCGCACCACCGGCGGCACCGGGCTGGGCCTGTCCATCGCGGTCGAGGACGCCCACCTGCACGGCGGCTGGCTCCAGGCCTGGGGCGAGCCCGGCGGCGGCTCGCACTTCCGGCTGACCCTGCCGCGCACCCGCGGCGGCGAGATCAACCGGGCGCCGTTCCGGCTGGAGCCGGAGGACTCCCGCAACAACCGGGGCCTGGGCGCGTACGGCACGCCGTACCGGCGGGCGATCGCCCCGGCGGGCGCCACGGCGATGACCGCCGCCGAGGAGCAGGCCGAGGCGCCGGAGGGGCCCGGCAACGGGCTGGGCAGCGGGCTCGGCGGAGTGCTGAACATCGGCCCCGGACTGGGCCGGAACCGACTGCCCGAGGGGCCGCGCGCGGACCCCTCGGACGTGCGGACGGCGGGGGCCGGTTACGGCGTCATCGGCGCCCAGGTCATGGTGGACCCGACGCCCGGACGGCCGTCGGTGGCGCAGCGTACGGCGGAGCCGGACATGACGGGCGGGACGGACCTGGAGGGGTCGCAGCGTGCGAAGGACGAGCAACAGCACTAGGGCCGTGCCCCGGCGTCGGCCCGCGGGCGGGCTGCGGTCCATAGCCGGGCTGCGGTCCGTGGCGGGGCGTCGGTCCGTGGCGGGGCGTCGGTCCGTGGCCGGGAGCGCGAGGACCGGCCCCGCGCCGCTGCTCGTGGCGGTGGCCGGCGCGGTGCTCGTCGCCCTGGTGGCGAGCGGCTGCGCGGCCATGCCGGACTCCGGCGGCATCACCAAGGTGGAGCTGTCCCAGGGCTCGGCCGACAAGAACCTCCAGGCCAGGGTCTTCCCGGTGGCGCCCGGCAAGGGCGCCAAGCCGCGCGAGCTGCTGACCGGGTTCCTGGACGCGGTGACCGCCGACGAGGGGTACGAGACCGCGCGCAAGTACCTCACCGAGCGCGCCGCGGCGGCCTGGAACCCGGACGCGGGCATCCAGGTGCTGTCCGCCACGAAGATCCCGCTGGACCAGCCCGCCGACACCGACACCAAGTACTCGTCGACGGTGTCCGGGCAACTGGTGGCCAAGGTCGACGAGAAGCACTCCTACCTGCTGGTGGCGGGGCAGAACAACAACGTCTTCGACTTCACCTTCGTGCGGGAGCACGACGGCGACTGGCGGATCGATTCGCTGCCGCCCGGCGTGATCATGAACGAGACCAACTTCCGGAACAGCTTCCGGCAGGTCGAGCGCTTCTTCTACACCACCCCCGACCCGTCGGTGCCGGCCCCCGGCAACGGCGGCCAGGAGGTGCTGATAGCCGACCCGATCTACCTGCGCCGCCGGATCGACCCGCTCGCCTCGGCCGCCAAGGCGCTGGTCTCCGGGCCCTCGACCTGGCTCTCGCCGGTGGTCCGGACGGCCTTCCCGACCGGCACCACGGTTGACAAGGTGAGCATCGACGACAGCCGGATCGCCCACGTCCAGGTCGGCGGGGCCGACCTGGCCGACCCGGTGGCCTGCCGCCGGATGGCGACCCAGCTCTTCTACACCTTCGCCGACCAGGGCAAGGGCCAGGTCGAACGGCTGGAACTGCGCGGGCAGCGGGGCTCCTGCACGGCCAGCCGCACGGACGACCCGGCCGTCGGCCCCGGCGCGCTGGCCGGGCGACTGCCCGTGCAGCAGTACTACCAGCGCGCCGACAACGGCGCGCTGATGGCGGCCGACGACGGGCACACCGGGGACCCGGTGCCCGGGGTGCTCGGCAAGCCGCACGCGGCCGGGGCGCCCGTCCTGGGCGCCGTCGCGGTCAGCCGGGACGGCACCCAGGCCGCCGCGCTCTCGGACGACGGCCACCAGCTCTACGCGGTGCCGCTGCAGCCCGGCACGGCGACGATGCCCGAACCGGTGCTCAGCTCCCCGGCGAAGGCCGGCGCCAAGGACGACGGCTTCACCTCGCCCAGCTGGGACGGCCGCGGCGACCTCTGGGTGGTGGACCGCAACCCGCAGAACCCGCGGGTGGTCATGGTGCGCGGCGGCAAGTCGTACACCGCGTCGGTGGACGGGCTGACCGGGCAGACGGTGCAGGCGTTGAAGCTCTCCTCGGACGGCGCCCGGATCGCCCTGGTGGTCAAGTCCCCCGGGGTGAACGGGAGTTCACTGATGTTCGGGCGGGTGGAGCACGGCGGCACGCCGCAGGCGCCGACCGTGCGGATCACCGGCGTCCGTCCGGCGGCCCCCTCGCTCGTCGACGTCGCCTCGGTGTCCTGGTCGGAGACCGACCAGCTGCTGGTGCTCGGCAAGGAGCAGGACCGCCCCCAGCAGCTGTACTACATCAGCACCGACGGCTCGCAGAGCACGGACGGTCAGCTGCAGACCGGCAACGGCCTGCCGTCCTCCCCGCAGTCGATCTCGACGGCGGAGTCCCGCGGGTACATCCTGGCCCAGCCCTCGCCGGTGCTCGCGGTGGCCGCGGGCACCGTCTACCGGCTGGTCAACAACCAGTGGCGGGAAGCCCAGTTGGTGGACAAGGCCCGCTCGTACTTCTACCCGGGCTGACCTCCGGACCGTCAGGCCCTAACCGGCGGGGTGCACCGTGGTGGCCGCGACGGTGGCGGCGGCCCGGGCCGGCAGCCCGGCGTCGGCCAGTGCCCTGGCCGCCTCGGCCAGGCTCGCCCCGGTGGTCACCAGGTCGTCCACCAGCACCGGTTGACGGCCGGCCAGGCCCCGGCGGGCGCGCGGCAGGACGGTGAGCGCGCCGTGCAGGTTGCGCCGCCGCTCGGCGGCGTTCAGCCCGGTCTGGTCGGCGACCGGGCGGGCGTGCCGCAGCAGCGGCGCGGCCCGGGCGTCCAGGCCGGCCCGGCGCAGCGAGCGGGCGGCGGCCCCGGCCAGCCGCAGCGTCGGGTCGTGCCCCCGGGCGCGCACCGCGGCGCGGGCCGAGGGCATCGGGACCAGCAGCAGCGGCGCGGCCCCGGCCCGGGGCCCCAGGGCGGAGCGCACCGCCCGTCCGAGCGCCTCGCCGAGCGGCCCGGCCAGGCGCAGCGCGCCGCGTTCCTTGTGGGCGAGCAGCAGTTGCCGCACCGGGTCGGCGTACGGCGCGGCCGCGTGCGCCCAGGGCAGCAGGGTGGGGCCGGGCCGGGTGGCGGTCAGTGCGTGCCGGCAGGCCGGGCAGAGCTGGGTGCGCTCGGCGCCGCAGCCCGCGCAGTCCGCGGGGAGCAGGACGTCCAACAGCCCGGCCAGTGCGTGGTCGAACGGTGTCCGTACGGACGGCGGACGGGCGGGCAAGGGGGTCGGCGGCACGGCTGCTCCTGGCGGCTTGGGCACGGAGAGTCAGCAAAGGATGCGCCGTATGGGGGGCGTTGTCCAGGTATTTACCCATACTTCACTCCGAGGAGGGTAGACAGGGTGCAACAGTTTGACCGCCCGCTCCCAGCGTCGCCCGAAGTATCGGGTCGTACTCCCCTTCCCGCCCGGGGAGGCGAAAACCCCGCGTGAGGTGTTCGATAAGGCTCCAGGGGGTTTCAACCGTCCCTGATGGGGAGGAAGTGAGATGAGGGCCAGTCGTTCCGCCGCTGGCGGCGGAGCGGGGGGCCGGCAGTGGATGGGCTGGTCCAGCTGGAGCTCAGTCCGGTCCGGTAGCACCCGGATCGGCGTCAGCACGAGGGATCGGAGTTCTGCGTGGACATCGTCGTCAAGGGCCGCAAGACCGAGGTGCCCAAGAGGTTCCGCGAGCACGTGGCCGAGAAGCTGGAGAAGGTCCAGAAGTTCGACGGCAAGGTGATCAGCCTCGACGTCGAGGTGTCCAAGGAGCACAACCCGCGGCAGGCCGACCGGTCCGACCGCGTGGAGATCACTCTCCGTACCCGGGGCCCGGTGATCCGGGCCGAAGCCGCCGCCGGGGACCCGTACGCGGCGCTCGACCTGGCTTCGGCGAAGCTCGACGCGCAGCTGCGCAAGTCCGCGGACCGGCGCCGGGTGCACAAGGGCGGCGCGAACGGCCGCACCCCCATCAGCGTCGCCGAGGCGACCGCGGCCCTGGCCGCGCTGCCCGAGACCACGGCGCACGAGGGCGAGACCAACGGGGCCGTCCGCAAGACCATGATGGGATCCCTGGAAGTGGAGGGCGAAGGCCCGCTGGTGGTCCGGGAGAAGACCCACTCGGCCGCCCCCATGGCGCTGGACCAGGCGCTCTACGAGATGGAGCTGGTCGGCCACGACTTCTACCTGTTCGTCGAGAAGGACAGCGGCCTGCCGAGCGTCGTCTACCGCCGGCACGGCTACCACTACGGCGTCATCCACGTGCAGCCGGACATGGCGGCCGGCGTGGCCAGCGGCGCAGGCGGTGCGATCGGTCGGTCCGTCGACGAGGACTGACCGTCCCGGCAGTTGAACACGGAGGGGTGACCCCGGCGGCAGCGACCGCCGGGGTCACCGGCGTTCCGGGGCGTTCCACGCGTTCCGGGCACCGGCCGGTGGGACGGGTTCGAACGGGGCGCCGGCCCGTTGTGTCCAGGGGTCACCCGATGCGGGGGAATCGGCGTCGGAGGGTGACCGCGGCGGTGGCGGGGCGTGGAATGATTGGGCGCACGTCGACCCGCGAAGGGGGAGGAGCGGATGGGGGATCACTTCGGGCTGGGGCCCGCTGGGGGACCGGTCACCGGATTGCCGCCGGGGCCGGAGGAGGAACCCGCGTACGCGCCGCGCCGGGGTGAGCCGATCCGCGTCCTGGTGGTGGACGACCACGCGTTGTTCCGCCGCGGGCTGGAGATCGTGCTGGCGGAGGAGCCGGACATCAAGGTCGTCGGCGAGGCGGGGGACGGCGCCGAAGCCGTGCTCAAGGCCGCCGACCTGCTGCCCGACATCATCCTGATGGACGTCCGGATGCCGCGCCGCAGCGGGATCGAGGCCTGCACGGCGATCAAGGACGTGGCGCCCAGCACCAAGATCATCATGCTGACGATAAGCGACGAGGAGGCCGACCTCTACGAGGCGATCAAGGCGGGGGCCACCGGCTACCTGCTCAAGGAGATCTCCACCGACGAGGTCGCCACCGCGATCCGGGCGGTCGCCGACGGGCAGTCGCAGATCAGCCCGTCGATGGCCTCCAAGCTGCTCACCGAGTTCAAGTCGATGATCCAGCGGCGCTCCGACGACCGGGACCTCGTCCCGGCTCCGCGGCTCACCGACCGGGAGCTGGAGGTGCTCAAGCTGGTGGCGACCGGGATGAACAACCGGGAGATCGCCAAGGAGCTGTTCATCAGCGAGAACACGGTGAAGAACCACGTCCGCAACATCCTGGAGAAGCTCCAACTGCACTCCAGGATGGAGGCCGTGGTGTACGCGATGCGGGAGAAGATCCTCGAGATAGGGTGACCGGCGCCCGCCGCCGCGCTACTGCGCGAGCAGCTTCTCCAGGGTCGGGCGCAGCCGTTCGTCGTGCAGCGCCTCGACCCGCACCCCGTCGCAGCCGACCCAGGTGGCCGCCTCGCGCAGGGCGGTGGCGAGCGCCTCCACCTGCCGGGCGCCGCCGGGGCCGTCGGTCAGCGAGACCTGCCGGGCGACCAGCGTGCGGCCCTCCCGGGCCGGGTCGACCCGGCCGACCAGCCGGCCGCCGGTGAGCAGCGGCATCGCGAAGTAGCCGTGTACCCGCTTGTGCCTGGGGGTGTAGGCCTCCAAGCGGTGCGTCATGCCGAAGATCCGCTCGGTGCGGGCGCGGTCCCAGATCAGCGAGTCGAACGGCGAGAGCAGCGTGGTGCGGTGGCGCCCGCGCGGGACGGTGGCCAGCGCGGCCGGATCGGCCCAGGCGGCGGCCCGGGTGCCGTCCGGGCCCCAGCCCGCCACCTCGACCGGGACCAGCCCGCTGTCCGCGAGCACCCGGTCCAAGTCCTCGGCGCGCAGCCGGTGGTAGTCCTGGAGGTCGGCCCGGGTGGCCACGCCGAGCGCGGACCCGGCCTGGGCCACCAGGGTGCGCAGGCACTCCTCGTCGGACCGGTCCTGCCCGAACAGGGCGTCGGGGACGGCCTGTTCGGCCAGCGCGTAGACCCGCTTCCAGCTCCGGCGGTCGGTGCAGACCACGTCGCCGAAGGCCAGCGCCCGTTCCACCGCGATCTTGGTGTCGGACCAGTCCCACCACTCGGCCGTCCGCTTGGCCCCGCCCAGCTCGGTGGCGGTCAACGGCCCTTCGGCGCGCAGCTTGTCGAGCACCGCCCGGTACGTCTCGGGCGCGACCTGGTGGCTCCAGAGGTTGCCGCGCTCGCGGTAGCGGCGGCGCCGGAAGGCGAACAGCGGCCACTCCTCGACCGGCAGGATGCAGGCCGCGTGCGACCAGTACTCGAAGGTGGTGCCCGCGCCCCAGTAGGCCGCCTCGACCGCCGGACGGCCGACCGCGCCCAGCCGGGCGTAGGGCACCAGCTCGTGCGAGCGGGCCAGCACCGAGATGGTGTCCAACTGGACGGCGCCCAGGTGCCGCAGCACTCCGCGCGCGCCGGCCCGGCGGTCGGGCGCGCCCAGCAGGCCCTGGGCGCGCAGGGCGATCCGGCGGGCGTCGTCGGCGCCCAGGACGGTGACGGGCGCGGGCCCGGCAGCGGCAGCGGTCATGCCGGCGAGCGTAGCCGGGGGGACTGACAGCGGGCCGGGGCCCCGGGGGCCTGCGCGGGGACCTACGCCGGGACCTGTGCCGGGACCGGCCCGGGGCGGCCCGGGTGGTCGGGCCGGGCGGTGCGGGCGGCGCGGAGGCGGTCAGTCCAGGTCGGCGGGGAGCAGGGAGGCGACCCAGGCGTCCTGGAAGACCCCGCGCTGGTCGGCGTACGAGCGCAGGGTGCCCTCGTGGCGGTAGCCGACCCGCTCGGCGACGGCGCGCGAGCCGTCGTTGCCGACGTAGGCGAGCCACTGGAGCCGGCGCAGTCCGAGGTCGGTCAGTGCCCAGCGGGCGACCGCGCGGGCCGCCTCGACGGTGTAGCCGCGGCCGCGCTGCTCCTTCACCGTCCACCAGCCGACCGAGGCGGCGGCCGGGTCGCCCGGCTTGCGGGTGACCGCCTGGGCGCCGACCAACCGGCCCGTCCCGCGCTCGACCACGCACCAGATGAACTCGGAGTCCTTGGCCACGCCCTCGGGCGCCAGTGTGCGGACGAAGAACTCCGCGTCCTCGCGGCGGTAGGGCACCGGGACGACCGTCCAGCGCTGGATCTCGGCGTCCTGGCAGGCCGCGAAGATCGCGTCGATGTCGGACTCCTGCGGGGCCCGCAGGACCAGGCGGTCGGTGGTGAGGGTGACGAGTTCGTTCCGGGGCTCTTCCATGGGTGGATTATTTCTCCGTAGGAGGAATGCGGGCATCCGAATCCCGGGCCAACTCCCCGGCCCGTCGACCCTTTTGTCCCGGTGGACGGTGCTATCGGTCCATGTGCACGGGCGGGTGACACGGGAATACCGTGCTGACGCACCTCCCGGCGCATTGGACTCCTCGCATACGATGGCCCGTGCGGTGGGGTGGACCCCCCGTGCAGTCGTCCAGTGCCAATACAGGCAAGGAGCCCGCTCAAGTGTCCGTCTTCGACAAGATCCTGCGCGCCGGCGAGGGCAAGATCCTTCGCAAGCTGCAGCGGATTGCTGCCCAGGTCAACTCCATCGAAGAGGACTTCGTCAACCTCACCGACGCCGAGCTGCGCGCGCTGACCGACGAGTACAAGCAGCGGCTCGCCGACGGCGAGACGCTGGACGACATCCTCCCCGAGGCGTTCGCCACCGTCCGCGAGGCCGCCAAGCGCGTGCTCGGCCAGCGGCACTACGACGTCCAGATCATGGGCGGCGCGGCCCTGCACCTCGGCTACGTCGCCGAGATGCGCACCGGTGAGGGCAAGACCCTCGTCGGCACCCTGCCCGCGTACCTGAACGCGCTGACCGGCAAGGGCGTTCACCTGATCACCGTCAACGACTACCTCGCCGAGCGCGACTCGGAGTGGATGGGCCGGGTGCACCGCTTCCTCGGCCTCGAAGTCGGCGTGATCCTGGCGAACATGACGCCCGCCGAGCGCAAGCGCCAGTACGCGATGGACATCACGTACGGCACGAACAACGAGTTCGGCTTCGACTACCTGCGCGACAACATGGCCTGGTCGAAGGACGAACTCGTCCAGCGCGGCCACAACTTCGCGGTGGTCGACGAGGTTGACTCGATCCTCATCGACGAGGCCCGCACCCCGCTGATCATCTCCGGCCCGGCGGACCAGGCGACCAAGTGGTACGCCGACTTCGCCAAGCTGGTGCTGCGCCTCAAGATCGACCGCGACTACGAGGTCGACGAGAAGAAGCGCACCGTCGGCGTCCTGGAGGAGGGCGTCACCCGGGTCGAGGACTACCTGGGCATCGACAACCTCTACGAGTCGGTGAACACCCCTCTGGTCGGCTTCCTGAACAACGCCATCAAGGCCAAGGAGCTGTACAAGAAGGACAAGGACTACGTCGTCATGAACGGCGAAGTCATGATCGTCGACGAGCACACCGGCCGCATCCTGGCCGGCCGCCGCTACAACGAGGGCATGCACCAGGCGATCGAGGCCAAGGAGGGGGTGGAGGTCCAGAACGAGAACCAGACCCTGGCCACCATCACCCTGCAGAACTTCTTCCGCCTGTACGACAAGCTCTCCGGCATGACCGGTACCGGCACCACCGAGGCCGCCGAGTTCCACCAGATCTACAAGCTCGGCGTGGTGCCGATCCCGACCAACAAGACGCCGCTGCGCATCGACCAGCCCGACCTGATCTACAAGTCGGAGCCGGCCAAGTTCGCCGCCGTGGTCGAGGACATCGCCGAGAAGCACGAGAAGGGCCAGCCGGTGCTGGTCGGCACCGTGTCGGTCGAGAAGTCCGAGTACCTGTCGCAGGAGCTGCGCAAGCGCGGCATCCCGCACGAGGTGCTGAACGCCAAGCACCACGAGCGCGAGGCGCAGATCGTCGCCCAGGCCGGCCGCAAGGGCGCCGTCACCGTGGCCACCAACATGGCCGGCCGTGGCACCGACATCATGCTCGGCGGCAACCCGGACCACCTGGCGGCGGCCGAGCTGGCCCAGCGCGGGCTCTCCCCCACGGAGAACCCGGAGGAGTACGAGGCCGCGTTCCCGGAGGCGCTGGAGAAGGCCAAGGCCTCGGTCAAGGCCGAGCAGGACGAGGTCAAGGAGGCCGGCGGCCTCTACGTCCTCGGCACCGAGCGGCACGAGTCCCGCCGGATCGACAACCAGCTGCGCGGCCGCTCCGGCCGTCAGGGCGACCCGGGCGAGTCCCGCTTCTACCTGTCGCTCGGCGACGACCTGATGCGCCTGTTCAAGGCCGGCATGGTCGAGCGCGTGCTCTCGATGGCCAACGTGCCCGAGGACGTGCCGATCGAGTCCAAGATGGTCACCCGCGCGATCGCCTCCGCGCAGACCCAGGTCGAGCAGCAGAACTTCGAGATCCGTAAGAACGTCCTCAAGTACGACGAGGTGCTCAACCGCCAGCGCGAGGTCATCTACGGCGAGCGCCGCCGCGTCCTGGAGGGCGAGGACCTCCAGGAGCAGGTCGGCCACTTCATGGACGACACCGTCGAGGCCTACGTCAAGGCGGCCACCGGCGAGGGCTTCGAGGACGACTGGGACCTCGACAAGCTCTGGACCGCGTTCAAGCAGCTCTACCCGATCACCCTGGACCTGGCGGAGCTGGAGGAGGAGGTCGGCGGCCCGGCCGGCCTGACCCCGGAGTTCCTGATCAAGGTCGTCCAGGAGGACATCCAGGCGCAGTACGGCGCCCGCGAGGACCAGCTCGGCGAGGAGATCCTGCGCGAACTGGAGCGCCGCGTCGTGCTGTCGGTGCTGGACCGCCGCTGGCGCGAGCACCTCTACGAGATGGACTACCTCCAGGAGGGCATCGGCCTGCGGGCCATGGCGCAGCGCGACCCGCTGGTCGAGTACCAGCGTGAGGGCTTCGACATGTTCACCGCGATGATGGAGGGCATCAAGGAGGAGTCCGTCGCCTACCTGTTCAACCTGGAGGTCCAGGTCGAGCAGCAGGTCGAGGAGGTGCCGGTGGCGGACGCCGAGGTGCTGCTCGACAAGCTGGAGAAGGACGCCGCCCGCCCGGAGATCAAGGCCAAGGGCCTGGAGGCCCCGAAGCCGCAGCGGCTGCACTACACGGCCCCCTCGGACGAGGTCGGTGGCGGTGTCATCGAGGGCGACTTCGAGGACGTCGTGCCGGACGACGAGGGCGACGGGATGACCCGCGCCGAGCGCCGCAAGGCCGCCAAGTCCGCCAAGGGCCGCCGCCGCAAGGCCTGAGCCGGCCGCAGTACGCCGCACAGGGCGCCGCCCCGGTACCGGGGCGGCGCCCTGCGCCGTCTCCCGGGGCCTGTCCTGGGCCGTGGTCGTCACCGGGCCTCCACGGCGGTGCACTGCCACTGGCCGGCCGGGCCGCGCCGCTCCAGCCGGAAGGCCACCATGTGGTGCCGCCGGCCGAGGTCGACCCGGACGCAGGCCTCGACGGCGTCCGGGGAGGGCGAGCGGTCGTGCACCGGGCCGAGCCGGGGCCGGTCGGCCGGGCCTCCACGGCGCAGCGCGCCGGCCCGGACCAGCGAGGCGAGCTGCCCGTAGCCGTCCAGGCTGGTGTGGCGCATCAGCTGGCCGGAGGGCCGGGCACCGGTGAGCACCTCGACCAGCTGGTGGGCGAACCGGGCGGCGAGCGCCCCGGCGTCGGGCCGGGCGGGGCCGGGGGGCCCGGCGGCGGTGCAGGCGGCGCGCGGGTGGCGGGGGCGGCGCCCGGTCGGGTCGCAGCCGGCGTCGCTGCGGACCCGGTGGTGCGGGCGCTCGGTCGGTCGGGCGGTCGGGCGGGCGGTCGGGCGGACGCGCTGGTGGGCGCTCGGCGCGGCGGTCGGCCGGGCGGTCGGGCAGGTGCGGGGGCTGATGGTCACGATGGCTCCGGGCAAGGGTGGTGCGGGTACGGACGGGCCCAGGCTGGCGGTGGTGATCACCGGGCGGCAACGGGTTTGCGGCGGGCCCTCGGGCCGACGTGAAGTTCACCTATCCGGGTGAGTCGACCAGTGCGGCGACGGGCCCGGCGGTCGCCCCGGCGGCACCCGGTTGACGTGCGGGGACGGACCGTACGGCCCGAAAGGGGACGCCCGGGTACGGCGGACCGGGTGGCCCCGCGGCGGGCTCCCGTTGCGCTCCCCGGCCGTCCGCGCGCACCATCGGAGCCTGACCCGAACCCGACGACGACGGGCGGCCGGGATGACGACAGCCGGGACGACCAGACGGGCGATGGCGGGGCCGGACAGGACCGCCGACGCCGGGGGCGCCCCCCGGCGCGGCCTGGTGCTGGGCGGCGGCGGGATGCTCGGCGCGGCCTGGACGGTCGGCGCGCTCTGCGCCGTCGAGGAGGCCGCCGGACACCGCCCGGGCGAGGCGGATGTGCTGCTGGGCACCTCGGCGGGCGCGATCCTGGCCGCGATGCTGGCCGGGGGAGTGCGCCCCGAGCAGCTGCGGGACCACCAGCGCGGCCTGCCGATCACCGAGGGACCGCTGGCCGGGGTGGCCTTCGACTACGACACCGCGGTGGGCGGCGCGCTGCCGCCCCGGCCGCGGGCCGGGATCGGCTCGCCCGGCCTGCTGCGGGACGCCGTCCGGCACCCGCGCGAGTACCCGCTGCTGACCATGGTCTCGGCGGTGGCGCCGCACGGCCGCGGCTCGCTGGCCCCGGTCGGCGAGCTGGTGCGCGGGCTGCTCGGCCCGGGCGGCTGGCCGCTCCCGGCAGGCGCGGCAGGCGCTGCGGGCGCGGCAGGCGCGGCGGGCGCGGCTTCCGCTTCGGCTTCGGTGGCTTCGGCGGCGGCCGCGCCGGCCGAGGCCACGGACGCCGTCCCGCCCAGCGCCGCCGCGGCCCCGCTGCGGGTGGCCGCGGTGGACTACCGCAGCGGCCACCGGGTGGTCTTCGGCGACCCGGACGCCCCCGACGTCCCGGTGGCCGAGGCCGTGATGGCCTCCTGCGCGATCCCCGGCTGGTTCGCGTCGGTGCGCCTGGACGGCTCGGCCTACGTGGACGGCGGCTGCTGGTCGGCCACCAACGCCGACCTGCTGCTCGGCCGCGGCCTGGACGAGGTGTACGTGCTCGCCCCGATGGCCCTGCGGCTCGGCCCGCGGCCGGAGCGTTCCGCCCGCGGCACGGCGGCCGCACTGCGCGAGTGGCGGGCCCGGGACCGTCCGCGCGGGGTGCTGGCCCAGCTGGTCAGCCGCTACCGCCGCGCGGTGACCCGGCAGCTGCTGCGCGAGGCCGCGCTGCTGCGGGCCGAGGGCGTCCGGGTGCGGCTGCTCGCGCCGACCCCGGCCGACCTGGCGGTGATGGGCCCGAACCTGATGGACCCGGCCCGCCGGGGCGCGGTGCTGGAGAGCGGTCTGCGCAGCGCCCGGGAGGCGCTGGGGGCGGCGCGGTAGTTCCGGCCACAGGTGAGGCTCAGGTGATCGCGCCCGGTGCGGCTGAGCTTATTCTTGGGGCGCTGGAGTAGCTTCGCGGAAACCGGAGAGTGCCACCGATGCGCGTGTACGTGCCCACCACCCTGACCGGCCTGGCGGCGGCGCACGAGGGCGGTGTTCTGGACCAGTCCGCGGCGTACGCCGTGACGCCCGCGCTGCGCGAGTGGTACGTCAGCGACGACCTGGAGGAGCTGGAGTACGCGGCGCTCAACCGGGCCGCGCAGTCCTCGCTGCGGCTGCTGGCGGCCGACCCGGACTCCCCGCGCCGGCGGGTCGTGGTGGCGCTGGACGTGGCCGACTCGGCGGTGCGGCCCTTCCCCGGCGACGAGTACCAGGACCAGGCCTCGCTCGGCCGGGTGGTGCTGGCCGGCCCCGTGAAGCTGGCGAAGGCCGCCTCGGTGCACGCGGACGTGGCCGACGACGAGGTGGTCGAGGACGTCGCCGCCGCGGTGGCGGCGGTGGCCGCGGCCGACGCGGGCGACCAGGACGCCCAGTTCACCGTGGACGGCGCCGAGGACCACGACCTGCTCTGGTACGCGACCCAGGAGATCCCCGCCCTGCTCGCCTAGGCCCGCCGCCGGGGCCCCGTGCACCCCGCCTCCGATGACCCGCCGGCAGACGTTCTAAGATGGCGCCCGGTTGATCAGCCCGCCGGTGGCGTGCCCGTGCGACGGCTGAGAGGCATCACAGTTCCCTTACGCCCATGACCCTCGTCCGCGGTCCCGGGCGAGAGCGGGCGTGTCGACATGATCGGACCCCCGCCAGTGCTTCATCCGCCGATGTCACCGACCACCCGCCAGCGGGCCCGCGGTGGCCTTGCACGGGCAGGAGCCCAGGCAGAAGGCCGCGGCCGGGGGGAGCCCGGAGCCCGGTTGGCCGTCGTCGACGGCATGCGGCTGATCGCCGCGCTCGCCGTCGCGGGATTCCACTACCTGAGCGCGATCCCGCCCACCCTGTGGGGGCCGTCCCCGAAGGAGTTCGCCTACCCGCTGCACCACGCGTCGATGTACGGCTGGCTCGGTGTCGAGGCTTTCTTCCTCATCAGCGGTTTCGTCATCTGCATGAGCGGCTGGGGGCGCACGCCGGGACAGTTCGCCGTCTCACGAATATCCCGGCTCTACCCGGCCTACTGGTGCGCTCTCATCCTGATCGTGGCCAGGATCGCGCTGATCCCGATGCAGACCCACGACGTCTCCGCGGTGATCCACCCCCGGATCGTCCTGGCCAACCTGACCATGTTCCCCGACGCCCTCCACGCCAGTCTCCTGGACGGCGTCGCCTGGACCCTGGCCGTCGAGGCCCACTTCTACCTCCTCATGGCCGTCCTCCTGGCCTTCGGCACCACCTACCACCGGGTCATGGGGTTCTGCGTGATCTGGCTCACCGCCGGGATCATCACCTCGGAGACGAAGAGCAAGTTCCTGGACGACCTCGTCCTCAGCCAGTACGCCGGCCTGTTCGTCGCCGGCATCGCGGTCTACCTCATGTACCGCTTCGGGCAGAACCTCATGCTCTGGATACTCCTCGGCTTCGCCTGGTGCTACGAACTGACCATGCTCCCCCTCCGGCTGGCCGGCCACTACCAGGAGTGGGGGTCCAAAGCGCTCTGCTCCTGGACTGTCGCCAGCGCCGCACTGACCGCCTTCCTGGTCCTCCTGCTCCTGGCCACCATCGGCCCACTCGCCCGCATCCGCTGGCGCTGGCTCATGACCGCCGGTGCGCTCACCTACCCCTTCTACCTGGTCCACCAGAGCCTCGGCCTGCCCATGGCCGGTGAACTCACCGCCCACGCCCACGGGCTCGGCCCCTGGGGCCGACTCGCCCTCACCACCGTCGCGATGCTCCTCCTGGCCGGAGTGATCCACCGCGTGGTCGAGAAGCCCGTCGGCCGTGCCCTCCGCCGCCGCCTCGACCAGGCCCTCGACCGGCACGCGAAGCAACCCACCGACACCGTGCCGCAGGCCCGCGAGGCATAGCTCGTGCGGCCGTGCGGCCGGCCGCACGGCCGCGGTCGTCCGGTGTCGCAGCGGTCCGAGGGCAACAGCGACGTGGTGGGGATCAGCCGGAGGATGCCGCAGCGCGGTGATGCGGAACAGAGCCGTGAACAGAAGTGGATCACGCTGCGGTACTGCACGAACGGCTGCACTGACTCATGCGCCACCTCACTCTTTGGCGCCGCTCGACATCGGGTTACCGTTTGACCCCGTGCGCACTCACATCGTTTGGGACTGGAACGGCACGCTCTTCCACGACATGGACGCCGTCCTCGGCGCGAGCAACGCCGCGTTCGCGACCATCGGCGTCGAGCCGATGACCCTGCAGCAGTACCGCGAGCAGTACGAGATCCCGATCCCCCGGTTCTACGAGCGGCTGCTCGGCCGGATGCCCTCCACGGAGGAGTGGCTGAAACTGGACGACGCCTTCCACGAGCGCTACGTCGAGCTCAGCCCGGCCTGCGGCCTGACCGAGGGCGTGCCCGAGCTGCTGGCGGCCTGGCAGGCGGCCGGGCACAGCCAGTCCCTGCTGTCGATGTACGAGCACGAGAAGCTCGTCCCGCTGGTCGACGCCTTCGGCCTGACCGGCAGCTTCCTGCGGGTGGACGGCCGCAGCGGCCCCTCCGGCGGCCAGAAGGCGCAGCAGCTGACCAGGCACCTGGCCGAGCTCGGCGAGCGGGTCGACCCGGCCCGTACGGTGCTGATCGGCGACGCCGCGGACGACGCCCTGGCGGCGCTGCAGGCGGGGGCCCACGCGGTGCTGTACACCGGGGGCTCGCACACCCGGGAGAAGCTGGAGCCGGTCGGCGTCCCGGTGGTGGACAGCCTGGCCGAGGCGGTCGAGCTGGCGGGCCAACTGGCGGGCTGAGGGGAGCCGGTCGACCCGCCGGGCCGGCAGTCGGGCCGAGCCGAGGCGGTCGCCCGGCAGTCGGGCGGAGCCGCCGGGCCGGCGGACGTGGCGGGCGCCACGTCCGCCGTTGGCGTGTCTGGACGGGCGGAACCGCCCGGCCCTGGTCAGGCTGGAGTCGAACCCCAGCCGCCAGGACGGAGCCGCCATGCCCATCGACGCAGTCACCGAGGTGCCGACCCCGGTCAACGAGCCGGTGCGGACGTACGCGCCCGGCAGTCCGGAGCGGGACCGGCTGGTCCGGCGGCTGGACGAGCTGGCGGCCGAGCAGATCCCGCTGCCGATGACCATCGGCGGTGAGCAGCGGTTCGGCGGCGGCGAGCGGATCGAGGTCGTCCAGCCGCACCACCACGCCGCCAAGCTGGGCGTGCTCGGCAACGCCACCCGGGAGGACGCCCGGGCGGCGGTGGACGCGGCGCTGGCGGCCGGGCGGCAGTGGCGCTCGCTCTCCTTCGACGACCGGGCCGCGGTCTTCCTGCGGGCCGCCGATCTGCTGGCCGGGCCGTGGCGGGACACGCTCAACGCGGCGACCATGCTCGGCCAGTCCAAGACCGTGCAGCAGGCCGAGATCGACTCCGCCTGCGAGCTGATCGACTTCTGGCGGTTCAACGTCGGGTTCGCCCGGCAGGTCCTGGCGGAGCAGCCGGCCTCGTCCCCGGGGGTGTGGAACCGGGTCGACCACCGCCCGCTGGAAGGTTTCGTCTACGCGGTCACCCCGTTCAACTTCACCGCGATCGCCGGGAACCTGCCCACCGCCCCCGCGCTGATGGGCAACACCGTGGTCTGGAAGCCCGCGCCGACCCAGACCCTGGCCGCGTACCACCTGATGCGGCTGCTGGAGGCGGCCGGCCTGCCGCCCGGGGTGATCAACCTGGTCACCGGCGACGGCCTCCAGGTCTCCCCGGTGGTGCTCGCCGACCCGGCCTTCGCCGGGCTGCACTTCACCGGCTCGACCGCCACCTTCCAGTCGCTCTGGCAGAGCATCGGCGCGAACATCGGCGGCTACCGCACGTACCCGCGGATCGTCGGCGAGACCGGCGGCAAGGACTTCCTGCTGGCCCACCCCTCGGCCGACCCGGACATCCTGCGGACCGCGATGGTCCGCGGCGCCTTCGAGTACCAGGGCCAGAAGTGCTCGGCGCTCTCCCGCGCGTACCTGCCGCGCAGCCTCTGGCTCAGGATCAAGGACGACTTCCTGGCCGAGGTGGACGCCCTCACGGTGGGCGACGTCACCGACCTGTCGAACTTCATGGGCGCCCTGATCGACAAGCGCGCCTTCGAGAAGAACCGCACCGCGATCGAGCGGGCGAAGGCCGACCCGACCGTCGAGCTGGTGGCCGGCGGCCAGTACGACGACGCGATCGGCTGGTTCGTCCGGCCGACCGTGCTGGTCTCCTCGGACCACCGGGGCGAGATCTTCCGCACCGAGTACTTCGGGCCGATCCTGGCGGTCCACGTCTACGAGGACTCCCGCTGGGACGACGTGCTCGGCCGGGTCGACGCGGGTGCCCCGTACGGCCTCACCGGCGCGGTGATCGCCCAGGACCGCTACGCCATCGCCCAGGCCGTGGAGGAGCTGCGCTTCGCCGCCGGGAACTTCTACATCAACGACAAGCCCACCGGCGCCGTGGTCGGCCAGCAGCCCTTCGGCGGCTCCCGGGCCTCCGGGACCAACGACAAGGCGGGCGCCGCCCAGAACCTGCTGCGCTGGACCTCGGCCCGGGCGATCAAGGAGACCTTCGTCGCGCCCACCCGGCACGGTTACCCGCATATGGGCTGAAAGCGAACACGACGCTCCGGTTTGGACATGGTGTCCAGGACGGACCCGACATCCTGCGGGTTTGCGCCTCCCTGTCCCTGTGCACCTTCGATTGATCCGGTTAGGCTGGCTGGCGTCGTCGGGTGGCTTGCAGGACGAACGTGTCGTCCTACCCGCTGGGAGGACGTTTCATGCGTGCCATGAGCCCCTTTCAGTCGGACGGTGCGGCAGGATTGCGAGCGACCCGTCGGTGTACACCCACACACCACCGAGTCACGCAACGGCGCGCGACAGGAGCCAAGAAGTCATGCAGACCAAGCTGGACGCAGCCAAGGCCGAACTGCTCAAGAAGGCAGCCGCAGCCGCTGAGAACAGCCAGGTGGGGGGAGCGGCGCCGGGGGAGGGTCTGAGCAACGGCGCTCTGACCGCGTACCTGCACCACTACTACCTCCACACCGCGCCCGAGGACCTGGTCGACCTCGACCCGGTCGACGTGTACGGCGCGGCCGCCTCCCACTACCGCCTGGGGCTCAAGCGCCCCCAGGGCACCGCCGAGGTGCGGGTCCACACCCCCTCGGTCGAGGAGAACGGCTGGTCCTGCGGCCACACCGTGGTCGAGGTCGTCACCGACGACATGCCCTTCCTGGTCGACTCCGTCACCAACGAGCTCTCCCGCCAGGACCGCGCGATCCACCTCGTCGTCCACCCCCAGCTGGTCGTCCGCCGTGACATCACCGGCAAGCTGCTGGAGATCCTGGACGTCGACGCCTGCTCCCGCAGCCAGGCCGCCGGCACCGAGTGGCCCGCCGACGCGACCGTCGAGTCGTGGATGCACGTCGAGATCGACCGCGAGACCGACCGCGACGACCTGCGCACCATCGAGACCAACCTGCGCCGCGTGCTCGGCGACGTCCGCGAGGTCGTCGAGGACTGGGGCAAGATGCGCGACAGCGCGCTGCGCCTGGCCGACGAGCTGGCCGAGCAGCCCCCGGCCGAGCTGCCCGAGCAGGAGGTCGGCGAGGCCTGGGAGCTGATGCGCTGGCTCGCCGACGACCACTTCACCTTCCTCGGCTACCGCGAGTACGACCTGGTCGAGCACGAGGGCGAGGAGGTCCTCAAGGCCGTCGCCGGGACCGGCCTCGGCATCCTGCGCTCCGACCCGCGCAGCCACGACGACCGCCACCACTCGGTCTCCGAGGCCTTCGGCCGGCTCTCCGCCCCGGTCCGCGCCAAGGCCCACGAGAAGAAGCTGCTCGTCCTGACCAAGGCCAACAGCCGCTCCACCGTGCACCGCCCGGCCTACCTCGACTACGTCGGCGTGAAGAAGTTCAACGCCGCCGGCGAGCCCATCGGCGAGCGCCGCTTCCTCGGCCTGTTCTCCTCCGCCGCCTACACCGAGTCGGTCACCCGCATCCCGGTCGTGCGCCGCAAGGTCCAGGAGGTGCTGGACGCGTCCGGCTTCTCCAGCGAGAGCCACGACGGCCGCGACCTGCTCCAGATCATGGAGACCTTCCCGCGCGACGAGATCTTCCAGACCTCGGCCGCCGAAGTGCTCTCCATCGCCACCAGCGTGCTCTACCTGCAGGAACGCCGTAAGCTGCGGCTCTTCCTGCGCCAGGACGAGTACGGGCGCTACTTCTCCGCCTTCATCTACCTGCCGCGCGACCGCTACACCACGCGCATCCGGCTGCTGCTCACCGACATCCTCAAGGAAGAGCTGAACGGCGCCACCATCGACTACACGGTGTACGCCACCGAGTCGGTGCTGACCCGCCTGCACTTCGTCGTCCGGGTCGCCCCCGGCACCGAGCTGCCCCGGCTCACCGACTCCGACATCGAGCGGATCGAGAACCGCCTGGCCGAGGCCGCCCGGTTCTGGATGGACGGCTTCCACGACCAGCTGCACATCGAGCTGGGCGAGGAGAAGGCCGCCGAGCTCGGCCACAAGTACGCCAACGCCTTCCCCGACGGCTACCGCGCCGACTTCCCGCCGCGCACCGCCGTCTCGGACATCAAGCAGATCGAGTCGCTGCACGGCGCGGGCGACTTCCGCCTGAACCTGTACCAGCCGGTCGGCGCGGGCGACGACGAGCGCCGCTTCAAGATCTACCGGGTCGGCGGCCCGATCTCGCTCACCGAGGTCCTGCCGGTGCTCCAGCGCCTGGGCGTCGAGGTCCTGGACGAGCACCCGTACGCGCTGCGCCGCTCCGACGGCACCACCGCGTGGGTGTACGACTTCGGCCTCAAGCTGCGCGAGGCCACCGAGCTCACCGACGAGGCCCGCGAGCGCTTCCAGGAGACCTTCGCGGCGACCTGGACCGGCAAGGCCGAGAACGACGGCTTCAACGAGCTGGTCCTCACCGCCGGGCTGAACTGGCGCCAGGCGATGGTGCTGCGCGCCTACGCCAAGTACCTGCGCCAGGCGGGCTCCACGTTCTCCCAGGACTACATGGAGGACGCGCTCCGCAACAACACCCACACCACCCGCCTGCTGGTCAACCTGTTCGAGGCCCGGCTCAGCCCCAGCCACCGGTCCGGCGCCCTGGAGCTGACCGAGGGCATCCTGGAGGAGCTGTCCGGCGCGCTCGACGAGGTCGCCTCGCTGGACGAGGACCGCATCCTGCGCTCCTTCCTGCACCTCATCAAGGCCACCCTGCGGACCAACTTCTTCCAGCACGACGGCTCCGGCGAGTGGCACTCCTACGTGTCGATGAAGTTCGACCCGCAGGCCATCCCGGACCTCCCGGCCCCGCGCCCGGCGTTCGAGATCTGGGTGTACTCGCCGCAGGTCGAGGGCGTGCACCTGCGCTTCGGCAAGGTCGCCCGCGGCGGTCTGCGCTGGTCCGACCGGCGCGAGGACTTCCGCACCGAGATCCTCGGCCTGGTCAAGGCCCAGATGGTCAAGAACACCGTCATCGTCCCGGTCGGCGCCAAGGGCGGCTTCGTCGCCAAGCAGCTGCCGGACCCGTCGGTGGACCGCGACGCCTGGCTGGCCGAGGGCGTCTCCTCGTACAAGACCTTCATCTCGGCGCTGCTCGACATCACCGACAACCTGGTGGCCGGCGAGGTCGTCCACCCGGCCGACGTGGTCCGCCACGACGAGGACGACACCTACCTGGTCGTCGCCGCCGACAAGGGCACCGCGACCTTCTCCGACATCGCCAACGGCGTCGCGGAGTCGTACGGCTTCTGGCTGGGCGACGCCTTCGCCTCCGGCGGCTCGGCCGGCTACGACCACAAGGGCATGGGCATCACCGCCCGCGGCGCCTGGGAGTCGGTCAAGCGCAACTTCCGCGAGCTGGGCCACGACACCCAGACCGAGGACTTCACCGTCGTCGGCATCGGCGACATGTCCGGTGACGTCTTCGGCAACGGCATGCTGCTCAGCGAGCACATCCGGCTGGTGGCGGCCTTCGACCACCGCCACATCTTCCTGGACCCGAACCCGGACGCGGCCGTCTCGTACGCCGAGCGCCGCCGCCTGTTCGACCTGCCGCGCAGCTCCTGGGACGACTACGACAAGTCGCTGATCTCGGCCGGCGGCGGCGTGTTCCCGCGCAGCGCCAAGTCGATCCAGGTCAGCGCGCAGGTCCGGGCCGCCCTGGGCATCCAGGAGACCCGCCTCACCCCGGCCGAGCTGATGAAGGCCATCCTCCAGGCGCCGGTCGACCTGTTCTGGAACGGCGGCATCGGCACCTACGTCAAGGCCTCCACCGAGTCCAACGCCGAGGTCGGCGACAAGGCCAACGACGCCATCCGGGTCAACGGCGAGCAGGTCCGGGCCCGGGTCATCGGCGAGGGCGGCAACCTCGGCTGCACCCAGCTCGGCCGCATCGAGTACGCGGCCACCGGCGGTCCCGAGGGCACCGGCGGCTGGATCAACACCGACGCCATCGACAACTCGGCCGGTGTGGACACCTCGGACCACGAGGTCAACATCAAGATCCTGCTCAACCAGGTCGTCGCCGAGGGCGACATGACGGTCAAGCAGCGCAACGCCCTGCTCGCCGAGATGACCGACGAGGTCGGCCACCTGGTGCTGCGCAACAACTACGCGCAGAACGTCGTGCTGGCCAACGCCGTCGCCCAGGCGCACAGCATGGTCAACGTCCACGCCCGGATGATCAACCGCTTCGAGGCGGCCGGCCGGCTCGACCGCGGGCTGGAGTTCCTGCCCACCGAGCGCCAGATCCGCGAGCGCCAGCAGAGCGGCCGCGGGCTCTCCCAGCCCGAGCTGTCGGTGCTGCTCGCCTACACCAAGATCATCCTGGCCGACGAGCTGCTCGCCACCGACCTGCCGGACGACCCGTTCTTCCGCACCGCGCTGCACGAGTACTTCCCGAGCGCGCTGCGGGCGAGGTTCGCCGACGCGATCGACAACCACGCGCTGCGCCGCGAGATCATCACCACGCTGATCGTCAACGACACGATCAACCGCGGTGGCTGCACCTTCGCCTTCCGCCTGAAGGAGGAGACCGGCGCGACCTACGAGGAGATCGCCCGGACGCACACCGCCGCGCGGGCCGTCTTCGGCCTGGAGGAGATCTGGTCCGAGATCGAGGGCCTGGACAACAAGGTCCCGGCCCGGACCCAGACCAAGATGCGGCTGCACTCGCGGCGCCTGGTCGAGCGCGCCACCCGGTGGATGCTCAACAACCGCCGCCAGCCGCTCGACATCGCCGGCACCATCGAGTTCTTCCACGACCGGATCAACCAGGTCTGGGGCTCGCTGCCCAAGCCGCTCCGTGGCGAGGACCTGGCCTGGTTCGAGAAGATCCAGGGCGAGCTCGCCGCCGCCGGCGTGCCGGACGCGCTGGCCACCCGGATCGCCGGGCTGTCCTCGGTCTTCCCGACCCTGGACATCACCGAGGTCGCGGACCGGTCCGGCAAGGACGTCGCCGAGGTCGCCGAGCTGTACTACGACCTGGGCGACCGCCTGCAGATCTCGCACCTGCTCGACCGCATCATCGACCTGCCCCGCACCGACCGCTGGTCGTCGATGGCCCGGGCCGCGATCCGCGAGGACCTCTTCGCGGCGCACGCGGCGCTGACCGCCGACATCCTGGCCTGCGGCCCGGAGGGTGCCACCCCCGAGGAGCGCTACACGGCCTGGGCGGAGCTCAACTCCACCCTGCTGAACCGCGCCAGGGCCACCCTCGACGACATAAGGGGTTCGGACAACTACGAGCTGTCCAGCCTCTCGGTCGCGATGCGCGTCATCCGCACCCTGCTGCGCACCGGTTCGATGCGCTGACGGACGGCTGTTCCGGAAAGGCCCGCGTCCTCGGACGCGGGCCCTTCCGCATGCCCTGGAAAACCGATTGTGGGTCGTGGGCGCAGCTTCGGTACGGTGATCCACGAACGACTCAGGGGGGCACGACATGGGGAAGAACCGGGGACGGATCCGCGCGGTGGGCGTGGGCGTCTCGGTGGTGCTGCTGGTCGCCGGAGCGGCGGCCTGCGGCAACGACGACAAGGCCGACAAGAAGGACGCGGCGAAGGCCGGCTCCACCGCTGTGGCCTCGGCGGCGCCGACCTCCAAGGGGCCCGAGGCCTTCTCGGCGGCCGGCTACCGCGGCCTCAAGCCGGCGATGGCGAAGGACGCCGGACTGGCCACCGGCGCGCTGGAGACGGCGCCCGTCTCGCTGCTCGACGGCTGCACCGACTTCGTCTACAAGGGCGGCCCGGCACCGGACAAGGCCCGGATGGACGCCGAGGCGGCCACCGAGGCCCGCTACAAGGACCTCAACGCCAAGGCGGACGCGGCCCGGGGCAAGTCCCCCGCCCCAGCGGGCACGCTGCCGCCCGGGGCCTCCGCGAAGGATGCCGCCGCGGCCGCCGCCGGCTCGGCCGCCGCCGCCAAGGACTCGGCCGCCACCGCCCAACTGATGGCGGACGCCACCCAGTCCATCGTGGACATGTGGACGGCCCGCGAGACCAGGGACAAGGCCTTCCTGGCCACCGGCCGGGCCTCCTTCGCCGCCACCGGCCTGCGCGAACTGGTCGCCCCGGCCGAGGCGAAGACCGCCGAGGGCATCGGCGTCGGCTCCACCGTGGACGACCTCCAGCGGGCGTACGGCGCCAAGGGCCTCCAGCTGGCCAAGAGCGGCAAGTACGAGCTGCCGGTCGAGGGCCAACAGGGCTGGAAGTACGAGTTCACCGTGGACGGCGGCAAGGTCGCCGGGATGGCCGTGGCCAACCGCGACATCAAGTGCACCTGACCGCCTGACCGCCCACTACGGCGGCACCCCGGTGCCCGCGCAAGGCCGCGCGGGCCCGGGCGGCGCCGCTGGGTGTGGTGGCGGCGCTGGTGCCGACCGCGAGGGTTCTGGCGCCGAGTCCTGCGCACGGGCGGCAGATGCCGGGGCGGGGCACCGGATCGTGGCACTTGGCGCACTCCGCGAGTGCGACCTGAGGTGCTCGGACGGGTGGCATCTTGCGTTGGAGTCGGTCGCGCAGGATCGCCACCGGGGAGTGCAGCGGCGAGGGCAGGCCGGGGAGCAGGGCGTGGGCCAACTCGGCCGCCGTGCTGCCGCGTTCCAGCCACTGGGCGACGAGCGGCGCCAGCTGCTGCGCCTCGGCCTCGCCGAGTCGCAGCCGGGGTTCGGGCCGGATCGCACGGAAGAGTGCGGCTACCGCCCTGCGGGTCTGCTCGTCCGCTCGCGTCAACTGGGCGGGGAGGGTGGGTACTTCTCCCGGGTTCTTTACTACATGGCTGTCAGGCGGACCGGCCTCGGGCTCACCGGGGTCCGAGAAGCGGACACTCGGTGACGCCGGGCGCTGTGGAGTGTCGTACACGTGCACGTCGGTGCGGAGCGTGCCGTCGGGCATCCGGACCGTCTCGGCCCGGTAGTACCCGGCTTCCTTGAGCTCAGTGAGCGCCCGGCGGACGGCGCCCCGCCCCTGCGGGCTGCTGTCGGCCATGTGCCGCCCGTCCTCGCGCCAGCCGTCGGGACGGGAGAGCAGGTCGGCGAGCAGGCCTCGGGCGGTGTAGCTGAGGCGACGGTCCTGGAGGAGGCCGTTCGGAAGTACGGTGAAACAGCGCGCATGGGCGCTACGATGAATCTGCATTGGGAGTGTTGGCTCCTGTGCCGGACCCCGGGGTGTTCCACCACCGCCGGGGTCTTCTATGTTCTGTTGATGATGCGGAAAGTAGCACATCAACTACGCGGAGTGCCAAGCGCTGGGGGAATCCGCCGGCCGTGGCCCGCGCCGCTGGTCAGATCCGGCGGCTGATCGCCATGGGACGGGCGCGTTCGAGGAGATCGCGCACGTGGGGGTTGCGACGGTGCGGTCGAGTTGCGGCGAGCATCGAGCGGAAGCGGTCGTCGGCCCGGCCGGACTGGACGGCCGGGTAGTCGTCGAGAGCCCGGTGCCAGTCCGCGCAGGCTTCTTCGAGGCGTCCGGCCTGCAACTTCCACTCTGCGAGCACGCCCGTCATCCGCACGCGATTGCGCACGTACACGGAGTACCGCAGGCGGTCGGACGCCTCCATCGCGGTGATGGCGCCAGTCTTGTCCCCGAGCTCCCAACGGACCTTGGCCTCGTGGTACGCGAGGGAGGACGGATCGTAGGAGCCGAACGCCTTGGCCTTGGACTCGGCCTGTTCCATCGCAACTTCCGCTATCCGCAGGTGGTACAGGGCTCCGGCCTTGTCCCCGGTCTGGGCGGTCGCATGCGCCTGCTGGCCCGCGAGGAAGGCCCTCATGCGGGGTCCGGCCTGCGGGGAGGCGGCCGAGGCGGCGTCCGCGAACCGTAAGGCGGTACTGCCGTGGCCGAGGTCGACGGCCTGAACACTCATGCCGCGCAGGGTGGTGCAGTACGTGAGGTGGTCGCCCGCGTGCCCGGCCAGCTCCAGGGCCTTCATGTAGTAGCGCTGAGCCAGGGCGTCGTGACGCTCGTCCATCGCCATGTAGCCGGTCAGGTAGCAGTGGTCGGCCGCAGCCGAGAGCATCGCCTCGCGGACGTGCTCGGTGGCATCCGCCTGGAGGTACGGGGCGATCGTGTTGACCAGGAACGAAGCGGCCATCGGTCGGGCCATCCGGCCACCGAACTGGTCGTCCAGGTCGCTGATCCGCTCGGTCATGGCGGCGACCGACTGGACCTCGGCCATGCCGATCCGCAGGTGTGGGGTGGTCCGCAACTTCTCGAAGCGGCCCACCAGGTCAGGCCAGCCCGGGATGGTGAGAGCCACCGAGTACAGACTTGCTGTGAGAACTCCGCGCCGGGATGGGTCCATATCGAGGCTCCCCAGATCGATCAGCCCTGCCACCGTATCCGTCGACTCGTCAACGGTGGTAGGCATGTTTCGAAATCCCGCCTCGACGGCGGTGATCGGCCGCTTGAGTCTCCGTGCCAGTGCCTCCAGGGCCACCGGCAGGGCCTTCGCGGCCGGTGAAGTGCCGCCGAGCCAATGTGAAACGGCCGAGGCGTCGTACGTGAGCCGCTGTCCGATCTCTGTGCCGGTCCGATTGACCGCTCGCGCCAACTCGCCGTTGCCCCAGGCGGCTTCGCTCATCAGCGAAGCGAGCTTGCGGTTCGGTTCACGGTCGGATCGCACGACAGTTCCCCCTTGCGGGCAGGTTTCAAGGGTTTCAACTTCCCGACTCGGCTCGACCATAGCCGACGATGGGGCAGGAAGGTTGACTGTTCGTCATCGGTCAATCACCAGCAGTGGCACACCTTTGGCCCTGCCTGCCCCTGAGGTACACCCATGCTCGCCTCCTGTCGCCCCCGTGCGTTCGCCGCTCGCCTCGACTCCCGTGCCGAATCCACCTCCCTGGCGCGGTACTTGCTCCGTGCGTATCTTGCGGGTCTGCCCTTCGGCGACCGCTACCGCGACGTCGGCGAGCTGCTCCTCGGGGAGCTCTTCGCGAATGCCGTCCAGCACTCCGGCGCGCCCGACGACTGCCTGATCGAGGTCCGGTTCGCCGTCGCCAACGGCCGTCTGCGAATCGAGGTGCACGACGCCGGGGCCGGTCGGCCCTCCGTCCGTTCCGCCACCCCGTGCGACGAGGACGGGCGTGGGCTGTTCCTCGTCAACGAGCTGGCCGAGCGCTGGGGTTGCTGCCCCCGGGCGGGCGGGATCGGCAAGTTCGTCTGGGCCCTGATCGCCCCTTCTCTGCTCACCGTCTGAGAGCGCACCCTCCGATGCTGCCTCCGCTCCCCACCCTCGCCCGGCACGCCCTCGACCGCGGCCACACCCCCGCCGAGACCTACGCGATCCTCGCCCGCCGCACCCGCGAACCCCTCCCCGCCGCGCGCGCCATCTGCCTCGCCCTCGCCATCCCCCACGCCGAGACCACCACCCGCCTCAACGATTGCTACGACGCCCTCCTCGCCAACCCCCGCCCCGGCACCGAGGCCGACACCGGCGAACTCCTCGAAGCCCTCGGCGTCTTCGACGTCCCCAAGGCCCTCACCCCCACCGAACTCGCCGTTGTCGAGCACTTCCTGGCCGCCATCGACGCCATGGGCGGCATCCGCGCCGGCCACCAGCACGGCCTCGCCCGCTGGTTCACCACCGGCAACCTCACCGCCGCCTACCTCTCCCTCGCCGCCACCCGCCCCCTGCCCAGCACCGGCGACCCCACCCGCTACTGGACCACCCTCGTCACCGCCGGAGAACTCCTCACCGCCGAACCCGCCCCCGACCCCCGCATCAGAACCGCCCTCACCCACTGCCGCAGCCGTGCGGCCACCCACGCCGCCACCTCGTAGGCACCAGAAGTCGACCCCGCCGACTTCCTGTGCAGCACTCCCGGCCGGCACCGCGCACCACGGATCGAGAGGGCGGCCGAGAACGCTGTCGCAAGGATCGAGGCCGAGGGTTCCTTCAAGATCACATGCCTTGGCGGCATCCTGATCTGTCGCCCTTGACATCTGATTCGGGGGTACTTGTCCTCGGTGATCGAATCGTTCTGCAGTGGGCCGGCCTTCGAGATCATCTCGAAGGCCGGCCCCATGTTTCCGCGCTCGCATTCCCTGTAGTGGTCAGTTCCTTTTCGCTGCATCGCCGGACACGTCCGGCGATGCAGCGAGAAGGGGATTGATCAATTCTGGCGGCGCCTGCTATCGCCCCATTCCTGGCAAGAGGGTGGATATCGCTTTCTGGTTCCGGCGGCCCCGGCCAATTTTGGCCGGGGCCACCGTCGCCCCGTGGTTTGCGGGAGGGGAGCGCGGTTTTGGGCGGGCCCGCGTGCCTGACGCGGGCCGCCCAGTTTTCAGCAGGTTGCTATTTGGCCACGCGTGCTTCCGCCCCGCCGCGATCACATCGCGGCGGGGCGGAATGACTGTGTGATCCCACTGCGGATGACTCTGGCCCGTTTGGGGTCTGCGTAGGAGGTCGGTTCGGCCGACTTCCTGCGCAGCGGCGACGGGTGATTGAGGGGAGGGCGCGCGGGGCCTACCGCGAGGCGGCGCGTTGGAGGGCGCTGGCGAGGAGGGCGAGGTCGGTGGGGCCGTTGCCGAGTTCGCGGACCGGGCGGCGGGCGGGTGGGGCGCCGAGTTGGAGGGGGTCTATCGCTACCACGGTGGGGCGCAGGGTGGCGGTGCGGGGGATGCGGCCGCTGATGCGGGCGGTCTGGAAGGCGGTGACGCCGCCGTCCGGGCGGCGCAGGTAGCCGCGGCCGGGGGTGTCCTCCGGGAGGGCGGCCGCGTCGCCGAGGTGGATCAGCAGGTCGGACTCGGCCGGGTCCTCGGTGCGCAGCGCGATCCGCAGCAGGGCGGCTTCGTCCACCTCGGTGCCGGCGCTTGCCTCCGGGCGGCCGGTGGCGACCGCGAGGTGGACGCCGAGCGGGCCGCCGCGGCGGGCGACGGCGGCGAGCGCGCGGGCCAGCGGGCGGCCGACCGGGGAGGTGGGGGAGAGCAGGGCGTCGTAGTCGTCGACGACGACGACCAGCCGGGCCGGGACGGGGGAGGCGGGGGAGCCGGTCGGGCGGGGGTCGGAGGCGCTGCGCGCGGACGGGATGGTCCGGGAGGCCGGAGCCGGGCCGGCGGCACCGACGGTGGCGGGCACCGGTACGGAGTTCGCGGCGTGCCCGTCCAAGCTGTGCCCGTCCAAGATTCGGGTGGCGTGCCAGGAGGCGAAGTCCAGTCCGTCGAACAGCCGCTCCCGCAGGGCGAGTTCGTCCTCCAGCGCCTCGGCGGCGAGGAGTGCGGCGCGCGGGTCGGCGACGGCGTTCACCCGGCCGGTGACGTGCGGCAGTTCGGTGCAGCCGTCCAGTCCGTCCTGGCCGTCGTCGGTGGCCCGGCCCTCGATGATGGTGACGGCGAGGCGCTCGGGCCGCTCGGAGACGGCGAGCGAGGCGACCAGGGTGCGCAGCAGCTCGGTCTTGCCGGAGCCGCGGGCGCCGCCGATCAGCAGGTGCGGGCCGCCCGGGTCGGGCGAGGGCAGGGTGAGTTCGGGGTCGGCCAGGTCGAGGGTGCACAGCTCGTCCCGGGTGGTGCCGAGCAGTGCGGTGGCGGCGCCGATGCCGCCGGCGTGGGCGGCCCAGCGGGCGGACAGCTTGGCCGGGGTGACGGTGTCGAGCTGGAGCAGGTCGAGCAGCCGCAGCGCGTCCGGCAGCGGGCCGCGGGAGACCGGGGCGGCCTCGCGCAGCGGGGCGAGGACGCGGGCCAGCCGTTCGGCCCAGGCGTCGGAGACGGCGTCCAGTGAGACCTCGTGCAGGGTTTCCCGGCCGCGGGCGACCGGGCGGTCCAGGGAGAGCTGGGTGCCGACCTCGCCGGTGATCAGGGCGGTGGCGCCGAGGCCGCGGGGGAGCAGCTCGGGCTGTTCGGCGAGGCAGACCGGGAAGATGCCGACCGCCGGGCCCTGGCGCAGCAGCAGGTCGAGCGCGTGCCGGGCGGCCTCGGTGGCGGGGCGGCCGTCCACCACGACCACGGTGGCGGGGTGGCCGCCGGGGCCGGTCGGCCCGCTGAGCCGGGCGGTGAGTTCGGTGAGCCGGGCGGTGGCCTGGTCGTCGTCGAAGCCGACCAGCAGTCGGCAGTCCTGGCCGTCGACGGGGCGCAGGTGGGGCAGCCAGAGCGCCCAGGCCCAGGTGTCGACGCGGTCCTCGGGGCTGCGGGCCGGGTCGGCGTCGACCACGACGAGGCTGAGCCCGGTCGGCGGGTGCAGTGCGGCGAGCTGGGCGACGACGGCGCGGGTGAGCGCGTCCAGGCGTTCGCGCGGGCCGCTGAGGCCGAGGCTGCCGGCGGTCTGGAGGTCGAGGGTGACGGGGACGGCGGGCAGCATGGTGCCGGGGGTGGTGCCGGCGCCGCCGGGGCGGTCGGCGGTGCCCAGCCGCAGGGTGAGCGCGTCGGGGTGGCCGGGGCCGCGCTCCCAGAGCCGGGGGCCGGGGCCGACGGCGTTGAGCAGCACGGTGGCGAGGTCGGGCCAGCGTTCCCGCTGGGCGGCGGCCTGGCGCAGCCGTACGGCGGTGTGGTGGCGTTCGGCGCTCTCCTGGCCGGGCGGCTCGGCGGCGCGGCCGGGCAGCAGGGAGAAGAGGCCGCGGCCGCGGCCCGGGGCCGGTTCGGGGGCGGTGGGCGGTTCGAGTACGGGCGGCGCGGGCCGGACCGGGCCGGGGGCGGCGAGCTGGAGGTGGCCGTTGCCGTCGGGCAGGGCGGCGCGGGCCGGCTCGCCGAGCGGTTCGAGGACCTGGAGGGTGGACTCGCCGATCCGCAGCAGCGCGCCGTGTTCCAGCGGGACGGCGGCCTCGGGCGGCAGCGGCGGGACGATCCGGCCGTCGAGGGTGGTGCCGTTGGTGGAGCCGAGGTCGCGGACGGTGGCCCGCCCGTCGTCGCCGAGGTGCAGGGCGAGGTGCAGTCGGGAGACGTCCGGGTCGTCGAGCGGGACGTCGGCCTCGCCGGAGCGGCCGATCCGGATCTCCCGGCCGTGCAGCCGGTGCACGCCGCCGGCGTCCGGGCCGCCGACCACGCGCAGTTCGGCCGCGGCGCGGGTGTCGTCGGGGTCGTCGGCGGTGGGGTCGGGCTCGTTGAGGCTGAGCACGGCGCCGTCGAGCAGCGGGGGGTGGCCGAGGAGGGTGTGCTCGTCCACCCGGTGCGCCCCGGCGTACAGGTGTACATGGGTGGCGGCCCTTGGTCCGCGCACGCCGACGGCGCCCGCGAGTGCGCCCGCGACGGCGCCGAGCGCGGTGCCCACGGGCGCGGTGACCAGCACGTCCACGTAGGGGATGGCGGAGCCGGCGGCGGTCGGGCCGCTGCGCGGTCGGAGGACGGTCAGCCGGATCTGCATCTCGCCCGCGGGTCCCTTCTGCTGGTGTGATGCCTGGTACCGCTGCCCGGTGTCGTCACGCACGCGCGGGGCGGTCGCGGCGACCCTTGGGCCACACGAGTGGCGAGTGTCCATCCTGCCATCCGGCACGGACGGTCCGCGCACCGTACCGGATTTGACGATCTTGCGATCATCGCCATGGTGGAGGCGACGGAGGGTCAGGTCAACCGTCGCCCCGGCCGCCCGGCCGAGGGGCCCGGCGACCGCCTCCGGGTGGTTCCCTAGGGGATGTCCCCCAACCCTGCTCCGACCGCCAGCCGGTCACCTCGGGAACCGGTACGGACACCGTTAGAGTGGCCGCAAACACGGGCCCGGCAGGCTCACCGCGAACCGGCGGGGGAGCGCCCCGCGGGCGGCACGGCGAGGAGTGCGACAGGTGCGGCCAGTCGGCAGCAAGTATCTGCTTGAGGAGACCCTGGGGCGGGGTGCCACCGGGACGGTCTGGCGAGGTCTGGTGCGCCAGGACGTCCAGGCGCCGGGCAGCGAGCCCGGGCAGCAGGTGGCCATCAAGGTGCTGCGCGAGGAACTGGCGGCCGACCCGGACGTGGTGATGCGCTTCCTGCGCGAGCGTTCGCTGCTGCTGCGGCTGAGCCACCCGAACATCGTCCGGGTCCGCGACCTGGTCGTCGAGGGCGAGCTGCTGGCGCTGGTGATGGACCTGGTGGAGGGCCCCGACCTGGCCCGCTACCTGCGCGCCAACGGCCCGTTCAGCCCGATCGCCGGCTCGCTGCTGATGGCCCAGGTCGCGGACG
Source organism: Kitasatospora sp. NPDC029367 (assembly GCF_055569135.1). NCBI lineage: Bacteria > Bacillati > Actinomycetota > Actinomycetes > Kitasatosporales > Streptomycetaceae > Kitasatospora > Kitasatospora sp. NPDC029367. The sequence continues at coordinate 20,195 of NZ_JBVHYH010000057.1, read as the reverse complement.
CGCTGGCGGCCAGCCACGCGGACGGCATCGTCCACCGCGACCTCAAGCCGGCCAACGTGCTGCTCGCCTCCACCGTGGTGCAGGGCACCGAGCAGATGCACCCGCTGCTCACCGACTTCGGCATCGCCCGGCTGGCCGACTCCCCGGGCGTCACCCGCACCCACGAGTTCGTCGGCACCCCCGCGTACGTCGCGCCGGAGTCCGCCGAGGGCCGCCCGCAGACCTCCGCGGTGGACGTCTACGGCGCCGGGATCATGCTGTACGAGCTGGTCACCGGCCGCCAGCCGTTCCAGGGCGACAGCGCCCTGGCGGTGCTCCAGGCCCACCTGGCGCAGGAGCCGCAGCGGCCCAGCACCATGCCCGAGCCGCTCTGGACGGTGATCGAGCGCTGCCTGCGCAAGGACCCGGCGCAGCGCCCGAGCGCCACCGCGCTGGCCCGGGCCCTGCGGGTGGTCGCGGCCGGGGTCGGCGTGCACGCCTCGCCGGCGGCGGTGGACGAGGCGCTGGCGGTCGGCGCCCTGCTGCTGCCGGACCCGCAGCCGACCGCGGTGCCCGGCAGCGCGCCGGCCGCGCCCGTCGCGCCCGTCGGCCCGTACGGTGCCGAGGACCGGACCCAGGTGCTGCCCCCGGCCCCGGGAGCCCCGCAGTACGACCCGGCCGCGGCGACCCGGGTGATGGGCACCCAGCCGCCGCCCGCGCCCCCGTACGGCACCCAGGACCGCACCCAGGTGATGCCGCCCACCGCCGTGCCGCCGCCCCCGCCGGTCGCGCCGGCCGGTCCGCCGGAGGAGGCGCCGCACCCCTGGCAGACCCAGCTGCGGGCGGCGCGCGACCGCAACCAGCAGACCCAGGTCGGCTACTTCGGGCCGGAGGACTTCGAGGACCCGCAGGTCGCCCCGCCGCCCTACCAGGCCGATCAGCGGGGCCAGGGCGGCCAGGGCGTGCCCGGCCACCAGCCGCAGCCGCCGGCCGGCTACCGCCCGGACCAGCGCCGCCAGGCGCCGCCGCCCGGCTACGCCCAGCGCCCGCCGGTCGCCCCGCCGCCCTACCAGGTCAACCAGGGGCCCCAGGGGCCCCAGGGCAGCGAGGGCGGCGGCCGTCCGCAGCCGCCCGGCGGCTACCGGCAGGCCCCGTCCGGCCAGGGCCGGACGCCGGGCGGCTACCCGCCCCCGCCCGCCCCGGTGCCGCGCCGGGCCGAGCCGCCCGCGCCGCAGCACCGGGAGCCCCGGCCGCCGCGGGAGGAGCCGCGCGAGCCGTCCCGCCGGGAGAGCGCCCCGCCGCGCGAGCGGCGCCCGCGCAGCCGCAACCGGATGTACATCCCGGGGCTGGGCTGCCTCAAGGGCTGCCTGATGGTGCTGCTGGTGCTGGCGGTGGCCGCGCTGGCGCTGTGGAACTTCACGCCGCTGCCGCACTACTGGGACAACGTCGTGGGCTGGTTCGACACCGCCCGGGACTGGGTGAACAACGTCTTCGGCAGCTCCGGCAACTGACGCGGGCCCGAACGGCGCGCCGGGGTACGGGCCGGGACGGCCGACCGCCCCGGCGACCGACCGGACGTGACCGGAGGTGACCGGACGTCCGGACCCGGCCCGGAAGCCAGGATTGACGCTTTGTCGACAATTCCCGAGATTTCTCGCCCCCGAGTGCCGCTCCACGGCCCCCAGGCGCCCCGCACGGGGGGTCCGGGCGCGTAGGTTGGTCGCTGTTGTCCCGCCCCACCGAGCGCGCCCGGACCCCCGGAGCGCTCCCGCGCCGCCCACGGAGCAGCATTGGCACGCAAGATCGGCAGCCGGTACACCGTCCACCAGGTGATCGGCCGGGGTTCGGCCGGGACGGTCTGGCTCGGTGAGGGGCCCGACGGCCCGGTGGCGGTCAAGCTGCTGCGCGAGGACCTCGCCGCCGACCAGGTGCTGGTCGGCCGCTTCGTCCAGGAGCGCACCGCGCTGACCAGCCTCGACCACCCCCGGGTGGTCGGCGTGCGCGACATGGTGGTGGACGGCAGCGACCTCGCCCTGGTGATGGAACTCGTCCAGGGCACCGACCTGCGCTCCCGGCTGGAGCGGGACGGCGCCCTCCCGCCGCAGTCCGCCGCCTCGATCATCGCCGACGTCGCGGACGGCCTGGCGGCCGCGCACGCGGCCGGGATCGTGCACCGCGACGTCAAGCCGGAGAACGTCCTGCTCGACCTCGCGGCCGCCCCCGGCCCCGGCGGCGCCCCGCGCGCCAAGCTCACCGACTTCGGCGTGGCCCGCCTGGTCGACGCCCCGCGGCGGACCCGGGCCACCCGGATCATCGGCACCCCCGACTACCTCGCCCCCGAGATCATCGAGGGCCTGGAGCCGCGCGCCGCCGTCGACATCTACGCCCTCGCCACCGTGCTGTACGAGCTGCTGGCCGGCTTCACCCCGTTCGGCGGTGGCCACACCGGCGCGGTGCTGCGCCGGCACGTCACCGAGCAGGTGCCGCCGATCCCCGGCCTGCCGGACGGGCTGTGGCGGATCATCTCCGAGTGCCTGGCCAAGGCCCCGGCCTCCCGGCTGCGCGCCGCCGAGCTGGCCGCCCGGCTGCGCGAGCAGCTGCCCTCGCTGGCCGGTCTGCCGGTGCTGGCCGTGCCCTCCCAGGGCCGCGCCCCGGCCGAGGAGCAGCTGACCCCGGGCGAGGCGGTCTACGCCGAGGTGGACGCCGGCCCGGGCACCCACAAGCGCCGCCGCGGCCCGGCCGTCCCGCTGGTGCCGGGAGTCGCCCCGGACTCCACCCGGGACACCCACACCAGCCTGCGCCGCCCCTCGGCCGACGAGCTGGCCGCGTACGCCGCCGAGTCCCGCGCCCAGCGTGCCGCGCCGGGGCACCGCCGGGACCGCGCGGCCCTGCTGCGCCGGCGCCGGCTGCTGGCCGTCCTGCTGGCCACCGTGCTGCTGCTGGCGGGCGCCGCCGCGGCCTGGACGGCCTTCGCGGCCACCGAACCGGGCGGCGGCCACCCGGCCCGCCCGGCCGTGCACGGCACCGCCCCGCGGGCTCCGTAGCCCGCGGAGAACGGCAGCGGAACCGGGGGTGTCGTCATGACCACCCCCGGAACCATTACGCTGGGGGCGTGGCAGCCGTCGATCCTTCCGAAGAGCTCAAGAACCTCGATACGACCATGGGGTCGATCGAGGCCGTCCTCGACCTGGACAAGATCCGGGCCGACATCGCGGTCCTGGAGGAGGAGGCAGCCGCCCCCACCCTGTGGGACGACGTCGCGAACGCGCAGAAGGTGACCAGCCGGCTCTCCTTCCTCCAGGGCGAACTCCGCCGCGTCGAGGGGCTCCGCAGCCGCATCGACGACCTGGGCGTGCTGTTCGAACTCGCCGAGGCCGAGGACGACGCGGACACCCGCACCGAGGCCGAGGCCGAGCTGGTCTCGCTCCAGAAGGCCGTCGAGGAGCTGGAGGTCCGCACCCTCCTCTCCGGCGAGTACGACGCCCGCGAGGCGCTGATCAACATCCGCGCCGAGGCCGGTGGCGTGGACGCCGCCGACTTCGCCGAGCAGCTGATGCGCATGTACCTGCGCTGGGCCGAGCGGCACGGCTACCCGACCGAGGTGTACGACACCTCGTACGCCGAAGAGGCCGGTATCAAGTCCGCGACCTTCACCGTGAAGGCGCCCTACGCGTACGGCACCCTCTCGGTCGAGCAGGGCACCCACCGCCTGGTCCGCATCTCGCCCTTCGACAACCAGGGCCGCCGGCAGACCTCCTTCGCCGGTGTCGAGGTGCTCCCGGTCGTCGAGCAGTCCGACCACGTCGAGATCGACGAGGGCGAGCTGCGGGTGGACGTCTACCGCGCCTCCGGCCCCGGCGGCCAGGGCGTCAACACCACCGACTCGGCGGTGCGCATCACCCACCTCCCGACCGGCATCGTGGTCTCCTGCCAGAACGAGCGTTCGCAGATCCAGAACAAGGCCTCCGCGATGAACGTCCTCCAGGCCAAGCTGCTGGAGCGGCGCCGCCAGGAGGAGAAGGCCGCGATGGACGCGCTCAAGGACAGCGGCAGCTCCTGGGGCAACCAGATGCGCTCCTACGTGCTGCACCCGTACCAGATGGTCAAGGACGTCCGCACCGCGTACGAGGCGGGCAACCCGCAGGCCGTCCTGGACGGCGACATCGACGGCTTCATCGAGGCCGGAATCCGCTGGCGCAAGCAGCGGGAGACCTCGAACGAGGCGTGAGGATTCCGGCCTCGATGAAAATCAAGCACAGCATCGAGGCCGGAATCCGCTGGCGCAAGCAGCGCGAGACCAGCGCCGAGTAACCGCAGGCACACGCGAAGGGCCCCGACCGCAGCGGTCGGGGCCCTTCGTCGTACGCAGGATCGTCAGGCCAGTGCCTGCCGCGCGATCAGCGCCACCGCGAGCAGCCCGGCCAGCAGGGCCAGCAGTATCGCGGGGGAGAGCGCGGCGAACGGCCCCTGCTGCTCCTGCAGCCGGGCCCGGTTGGCGCGGCACACCGGGCAACGCCCGTCGCTGACGCGGCCGTTGCAGTTGGCGCACACCAGATGGTCGCAGGTCATGCGATCTCCTCCTCGCTGCTACAGCCAACGCACCGGACGGGGCTTTGGTTCCCTGTTCCTACCTGTACGGGGGAGTCTGCCCCGTACGGGGGAGCGACCGGACACGGTTGCCACCTCCACTCTGCCAGGTTCTGGCCGTTCCGGCTCCCGGGCTGTGAGATGGCTCGCAATTATCGGGGCACAACCGGACATTCTCCCCCAGATTTCGGAGTCCGTCCTGGGCCGTCCCTGCGGGCCGGCCACAGCTTCGCGTATGGTCCCAGACCGGGAGCGGCCGTCCGCGCTCCCATCGCCCGCCCCCGGACCGGGCCTCCGGGGCGGATCGACCGAGGACTGGCGCCGCCTAGGATGGCCTCCGTGATGCAGCCGTGATCAGATTCGACAACGTCTCCAAGACCTATCCCAAGCAGAACCGTCCCGCCCTGGACAACGTCTCGCTGGAGATCGAGAAGGGTGAGTTCGTCTTCCTGGTCGGCTCGTCCGGCTCGGGCAAGTCCACCTTCCTGCGGCTGTGCCTGCGGGAGGAGCGTCCCTCCACGGGCTCGGTGCACGTGCTGGGCAAGGACCTGGGCAAGCTGTCCAACTGGAAGGTGCCGCACATGCGCCGCCAGCTGGGCACCGTCTTCCAGGACTTCCGCCTGCTGCCGAACAAGACGGTCGCGCAGAACGTCGCCTTCGCGCTGGAGGTGATCGGCAAGCCCAAGAGCGCCATCAACAAGGTGGTGCCCGAGGTGCTGGAGCTGGTCGGCCTCGGCGGCAAGGAGGACCGGATGCCCGGCGAGCTGTCCGGTGGTGAGCAGCAGCGCGTCGCGATCGCCCGTGCCTTCGTGAACCGCCCGATGCTGCTCATCGCGGACGAGCCCACCGGCAACCTGGACCCGCAGAACTCGGTCGGCATCATGAAGCTGCTCGACCGGATCAACCGCACCGGCACCACGGTGCTGATGGCCACCCACGACCAGGCCATCGTCGACCAGATGCGCAAGCGCGTCATCGAGCTCGACAAGGGGCTGCTCGTCCGCGACCAGGCCCGCGGCGTCTACGGATACCAGCACTGACCGACCAGCGCTGACCCGTGGGGCCCGCCGGCCCGGCCCGCCAGACCGCGCAGTACCGACCCTGGAGTTGTTTCCCGCATGCGTGCCCAGTTCGTCCTGTCGGAGATCGGTGTGGGTCTCCGACGCAATCTGACCATGACCATCGCGGTCGTGGTCAGCGTCGCGCTCTCCCTCGCCCTCGCCGGTTCCTCGCTCCTGGTCCGCGACCAGGTGAACTCCATGAAGGGGTACTGGTACGACAAGGTCGAGGTGAGCATCTACTTCTGCACCAAGGCGGATGCCCGCAACTCGCCCCAGTGCGACAAGGGTGCGGCCACCGACCAGCAGGTCCAGGACATCAAGGACCAGCTGGACAAGATGAGTTCGGTGGTCCAGTCGTCCACGTACGAGAGCTCCGCGGAGGCGTACAAGCACTGGAAGGACATGAACCCGGACAACCCGCTCATCTCCGTCCTGGGCCCGGACGCCATGCCGCAGTCCTGGCGGGTCAAGCTCAACGACCCGACCAAGTACGACGTCATCCAGAGCGCCTTCGCGGGCAAGCCCGGCGTCAAGTCGGTCGAGGACCAGCGGAAGATCCTGGAGAACCTGTTCGGTCTGCTCAACGGCCTGCAGACGGCGGCGTTCGTGATCATGGTGTTGATGCTGTTCGTCGCGTTGCTGCTGATCGTCAACACCGTCCGGGTGTCGGCGTACAGCAGGCGGCGCGAGACCGGCATCATGCGCCTGGTCGGCGCCTCGAACTTCTACGTCCAGATGCCGTTCATCGCCGAGGCCGCGTTCTCCGCGCTGCTCGGTGCGGCGCTGGCCTCCGGCCTGCTGGTCGGCGGGCACTTCTTCGTCCAGGGCTGGCTGGCGGACCGGGTGCAGTTCATCCACTTCATCGGCCTCGGCTCGGTGCTGGCGGTGATCCCGCTGCTGGTCGTGGTCGGCATGGGGATGGCCGGCATCGCGGCGTTCTTCACCCTGCGCAAGTACCTCAAGGTCTGACCCCCTGAGGTTGCTTCGGCCCCGTACGGCACTGCGCCGTACGGGGCCGTCGCCGTTCCGCGCTCGGTCGTTCCGGCCCGCCGCGCGCGGTGCGGTGTCTACACTCCGTTGCCATGCTGCAAACTCCGCGCAGGGCACGTCAGGTGGCCGCCCTCAGCCTGGTGTTCGGTGCCGTGCTGCTGGGCGGCGCCGCCACCGGGGCCTGGGGCGGCCCGGGGCACCCGCCGCGCCGGGCCTCCGCCGACGCGGCCCCGGCCACCGCCGGACTCCCGACGGACCCGGCGGGCGCCGCGCTGTCCGAGCAGCAGGCCGAGCACCTGCTGGCGGCCGGCGGCGACCGCTGGGGCGCGTACTACAGCGCCCAGGAGTACGCCGAGTTCAGCCAGGGGCTGGACGGCCGCTACCCCGGGGTCGGGCTGTCGGTCGGCCGCGGCGAGGACGGCGTCACCGAGGTCTCCCAGGTCACCCCGGCCGGACCGGCCGCCGAGGCCGGGATCGCTCCCGGTGACCGGCTGCTGCGGATCGACCGGGACCAGGCCGACCGGCTGCCGGTCACCGAGGTGGTCGCCCGGCTGCGCGGGCAGGGCGACGAGCGCCGGGCCGGCTCCGAGGTCACCCTGGCCGTCCAGCGCGACGGCGGCGAGGTGCGCGAACTGCGGCTGCGGCGGGTGCTGCTGGACAGCCGGCAGGTCACCGCGGAGCACCTGGACAAGGGCGTGCTGCGGATCACCGTCCGGGCCTTCACCAGCGGCGTGGCCGAGCAGGTGCGCGCCGCGCTGCGCGCCCCGCACGCCGGTGTGGTGCTCGACCTGCGCGGCAACTCCGGCGGGCTGCTGGAGGAGGCGGTCGGCACCGCCGGGAGCTTCCTGGACGGCGGCGCCGTCGGCTCCTACCAGGAGCGCGGCGAGAAGCGGGAGTTGACCGCCCCGCCCGGCGGCGACCGGCGCAGCCCGCTGGTGGTGCTGGTGGACGGCGGCACGATGAGCGCCGCCGAACTGCTCGCCGGGGCCCTCCAGGACCGCAGCCGCGCCGTGGTGGTGGGCTCCCGGACGTTCGGCAAGGGCACCGTCCAGCAGCCCAGCCGGCTCGCCGACGGCGCGGTGCTGGAGCTGACCGTGGGCCGCTACTACACCCCGGCCGGGCGCTCCCTGGACGGCACCGGCCTGACCCCGGACGTCCCGGCGGCCGCGGGCGAGGACGCCGACGCGCTCGCCCTGCGGGTCCTGGCGGGCCTCGGCACCCAGTCCTGACCCGGTCGCCGGGCGGTAAAGCGGCTGCCCGAACCGGCGTCGAAGTGCGAGAATGGCCGCGCTATGGCAAAGGAAACCGGACAGAAGCTGATCGCGCAGAACAAGAAGGCGCGACACGAGTACACGATCCTCGACACCTACGAGTGCGGCCTCGTGCTCACCGGCACCGAGGTCAAGTCGCTGCGTGAGGGGAGGGCCAACCTGGTCGACGGCTACGCCTACATCCAGAACCACGAGGCCTGGATCGACAACGTCTTCATCCCCGAGTACACCCAGGGGACGTGGACCAACCACGCGGCCCGGCGCAAGCGCAAGCTGCTGCTGCACAAGCTGGAGATCCGCAAGATCGAGACCAAGGTCCGCGACGCGGGCCACACCCTGATCCCGCTGTCCCTGTACTTCAAGGACGGCCGGGTCAAGCTCGAACTCGCACTGGCGGTCGGCAAGAAGCTGTACGACAAGCGCCAGACGCTGCGGGAGAAGCAGGACACCCGCGAGACGGCCCGTGCGGTGGCGGCCGCCCGGCGGCGTCAGGGTTAATCCGCTGGACCCTTGCCCGTCGCCTCGCGTACTATGGCGCAAGCAACACGGACGGTCACCGTCCGAGCTGTTTCTCAACAAAACATGGGGATGATCGGTTTCGACAGGGGATGTTGAAACAGGGGAAGCGAGCCGAGGAACGCGGCAATGATCTCGTTAACCACGTGTCGCAAAAAAATAATCGCCAACTCTAAGCGCGATTCCCAGCAGTTCGCTCTCGCTGCCTAATAAGCACCGATAGCGCTTGGGTGTCAGACCGGGGAGTTCCCGACCCGGACCCTGGCATAATCTAGGGAACTCAACCGTCCGCCCGGGCTGCGGGGGTGGATGGGAAATCAAACAGCAGCTGGGCCTGTTGGCGGCTTGTCCGTGTGACCGCCAGGGCCGAGAAAAGCACAGCGGACTGCGCTCGGAGAAGCCCTGAATTAACTCCACTGGACCCGGGTTCGATTCCCGGCATCTCCACCACCCCATGTTGACACCGAAGGCCGTCCACCGCTGATGCGGAGGGCGGCCTTCGGTTTTTGTACGTTCCGGAGCAGCGCGTGCGGGGGGTCGCGGCGTAGGATCATCCGTCCGCTCGTTTTCCGGAGCCGGATTCCGTCGCAACCCCCGAGGCCATGCAGAGCAACACGGACACCACCCCCACCACCGATCACGAGACCGTCCGCGAGCGTGAGATCGCCGGTGAACAGCAGCACCTCGACACCGTCTACCACCGGCTGGAGGAGAAGCTCGCCGAGGCGGAGTACATCCTGGAGGACGCCGCCAAGCGGGTCCAGGTCGGCACTCCCGGCGCCCTCGCCGAGCGCGACGCCCAGGTCTACCGGGCCGGCGCGCACCTCCAGCGGCTCAACAACGAGTTCGAGGACTTCCTCTTCGGCCGGATCGACCTCCAGCAGGCCGACGCGCCGGAGGAGCACGGCATCCCCTCGAACACCCCGCTCGACCCGGCCGACCCGGCCGTCGCCGAGACCCTGCACATCGGCCGCCTGGGCGTGCTGGACGCCGAGTACGGCCCGCTGGTGATCGACTGGCGGGCCCCGGCCGCCGCGCCGTTCTACCGCGCCACCCCGGTGGAGCCCGGCCGGGTGATCCGCCGCCGGGTGATCCGCTCCAAGGGCCGCAAGGTGATCGGCGTCGAGGACGACCTGCTGCGCCCCGACCTCACCCCGACCCTGGACGGCCGGGAACTGGCCGTGGTCGGCGACGGCGCGCTGATGGCCTCGCTGGGCCGGGCCCGCAGCCACTCCATGCGCGACATCGTCTCCTCGATCCAGAAGGAGCAGGACGAGGTGATCCGGGCCGCCGCGGCCGGGGCCACCCTCGTCACCGGCGGACCCGGCACCGGCAAGACCGCCGTCGCCCTGCACCGCGCCGCCTACCTGCTCTACCAGGACCGCCGCCGCTACGCCGGGGGCATCCTGGTGGTCTCGCCCACCGCGCTGCTGGTCTCCTACACCGAGGGCGTGCTGCCCTCGCTCGGCGAGGAGGGCCAGGTCGCGATCCGCGCGGTCGGCTCGCTGGTGGACGGCATCGAGGCCGCCACCTACGACGCCCCGGAGGCGGCCCGGGTCAAGGGCTCGGCCCGGATGGTACAGCTGCTGCGCCGGGCGGCCCGGGCGGCGCTGGAGCTGGGCGCCCCCCAGGAGCTCAAGGTGGTCGCCCGCGGCGAGGTGCTGCGACTGGACGCGGGCCGGCTCAAGGCCGTCCGCGGCAACGTGGTGGGCTCCGGCGGCACCCCGCTGAACCTGCTGCGCCCGCGCGCCCGCCGGCTGCTGCTGGACGCCCTGTGGCAGGAGGCCACCCGGCACCTGCCCAGGCCGACCGACCACTACGCCCGGGAGCAGCGCCAGGAGGAGAAGGAGTCCTTCGACGACTACGTCTCGGACGAGTCGTCCTTCCTGGAGTTCCTGGACGCCTGGTGGCCCGCGCTGACCCCGCGCCGGGTGCTCGGCACGCTCAAGCAGACCCGGCACACCAACCGGATCGCCCGCCGTGCCGTCACCCCGGACGAGGCCAGGCTGCTGGCCGCCTCCTGGCGCCACCTGTCGCCGCAGGGCGAGGGCGAGCTGTCCGCGCACGACGTGGCGCTGGTGGACGAGCTGCAGGTGCTGCTCGGTGAGCCGGCCCGTCCGAAGGTCCGCGAGGTGGACGCGGTGGACCTGCTGAGCGGCCTGGAGGAGGTCACCACCTTCGCCGACCGCAACTCCCGCCAGCGGGAGCGTCAGCCGGTGGAGCGCAAGGAGTACGCGCACGTGATCGTGGACGAGGCCCAGGACCTCACCCCGATGCAGTGGCGGATGATCGGCCGGCGCGCCCGGATGGCCACCTGGACCATCGTCGGCGACCCGGCGCAGTCCTCCTGGCCGTTCCCCCAGGAGGCCCAGGCCGCGCTGGACGAGGTGCTGGCGGGCAAGCCGCGCCGCCGCTTCACGCTGACCGTCAACTACCGCAACCCGGCCGAGATCGCCGAGGTCGCGGCGAAGGTGCTGGCGCTGGCCGCGCCGGGCACGCCCTCGCCGAGCGCGGTGCGCCACGTCGGTGTGGAGCCGCGCTTCGCGGCCGTCACCGACCCCGCGCCGGAGGCCTTCGGCAAGGCCGCCCGGGCCGAGCTGGAGCGACTGCTGGGCGAGGTGGACGGCACCGTGGCGATCGTGGTGCCGATGGACCGCCGGGCCGAGGCGGCCGGCTGGGCCGAGGGCCTGGGCGAGCGCGCGGTGGTGCTGGGCAGCCTGGAGGCCAAGGGCCTGGAGTACGACGCGACGGTGGTCGCCGACCCGACCGGCATCGCCGGCGAGTCGGAGGCGGGCCTGCGGGTGCTCTACGTGGCGCTCACCCGGGCGACCCAGCGGCTGACGGTGCTGTCCGGCCCTGACGACCTGCCGGACGCGGCCGGCGTGCCCGCGCTGCTGCACGGCTGACGCCCCCACGACGAAGGCCCCTCACCACTGGTGAGGGGCCTTCGGACGTTGATGACACCGACCCGCCATGCTCGCCTCGCGGCAAGTGGTCCCTCTGAGGGACGAAGGTTGGGCCCGGGGGCTTGGATCGAGCCGGTGTCCCGTCCAATGTAACGCATCGGCCGGGAGAGGCAAGGAGTGTGCGCCCGGAGACTGTGGGCGACCCGGTCGGCTTGTCGGATCCGCACACTCAATGAACGTTATTTCTGGCAAGCCCTTGGAAGGTGCGACGATCGAGGTCTAGCATGCGCAGGCGATGCCTTCAACAAAATGTTGAGCCTGCGGGACAGACGGAAGAAGGAAGCGTCGATGGCGACGGTGCCCAGTGTCTCCAACTCGATCACCGTGCGGATGGAGGTCCCGGCCCGCGGCAACGCGGTCAGCGCGATCACCACCGCAGTGGAGTCCTCCGGCGGATCGGTGACCGGTCTCGACGTCACCGCCTCCGGTCTGGAGGCGCTGCGGATCGACGTGACGGTCGCGGCCTCCTCGGTGGCGCACGGCGAGGAGATCGTCGAGAAGCTCCGGGCGATCGACGGCGTGTCGATCGGCAAGGTCTCGGACCGCACCTTCCTGATGCACCTCGGCGGCAAGATCGAGATGTCCTCGAAGCTGCCGATCCGCAACCGTGACGACCTCAGCATGATCTACACCCCGGGCGTGGCCCGGGTCTGCATGGCGATCGCCGAGAACCCCGAGGACGCCCGCCGCCTGACCATCAAGCGCAACAGCGTCGCCGTGGTCACCGACGGCTCGGCGGTGCTGGGCCTGGGCAACATCGGCCCGGCGGCCGCGCTGCCCGTCATGGAGGGCAAGGCGGCCCTGTTCAAGCGCTTCGCCGGGATCGACGCCTGGCCGATCTGCCTGGACACCCAGGACACCGACGAGATCGTCGCCATCGTCAAGGCGATCGCCCCGGGCTTCGCCGGGATCAACCTGGAGGACATCTCCGCGCCGCGCTGCTTCGAGATCGAGGCCCGGCTGCGCGAGGCCCTGGACATCCCGGTCTTCCACGACGACCAGCACGGCACCGCGATCGTGGTGCTGGCCGCCCTCACCAACGCGCTGAAGGTGGTCGGCAAGGAGATCGGCGACATCCGCGTGGTGATGTCGGGCGCCGGCGCGGCCGGCACCGCCATCCTCAAGCTGCTGCTGGCCGCCGGTGTCGAGCACGCCACCGTCGCCGACGTGCACGGTGTGGTCCACCTGGGCCGTGAGGACCTCAACGACAGCCTGCGCTGGATCGCCGAGCACACCAACCGCTCGGGCCGCACCGGCAGCCTCAAGGAGGCCGTGGCGGGCGCCGACGTGTTCATCGGCGTCTCGGCCCCGAACGTCCTGGACGGCGACGACCTGGCCACCATGGCGGAGCGCTCGATCGTCTTCGCGCTGGCCAACCCGGACCCGGAGGTCGACCCGGCGGTGGCCCGGCAGACCGCCGCCGTGGTGGCCACCGGCCGCAGCGACTTCCCGAACCAGATCAACAACGTACTGGTCTTCCCGGGTGTCTTCCGCGGCCTGCTGGACGCCCAGAGCCGCACGGTCAACACCGAGATGATGATCGCCGCGGCCCGCGCGCTGGCCACCACCGTCGCCGACGACGAGCTGAACGCCAACTACATCATCCCGAGCGTCTTCCACAAGGACGTCGCCAAGACCGTCGCCGCGGCGGTGCGGGAGGCGGCCCTGGCGGACGCCCAGGAGGCCGCGCCGGCCCGTCCGACCCCCGGCATCGTCGGCACCCTGGACACCTCGGCCTTCCCCACCGTCAAGCTCTGACGGCCCCGGCCGGGCGCCTGACGGCCCGACTCGTGGGCCGGTCGTCGGTCGGTCAAATGTCCGATTAGCGGCCATACCCGCCCAAGCGCGCCCCGAACCCTTGCGACACAAGGGCGAGGGGCGTGTTTGGGCTTGTCGTGCCTAGGGCGTACGGTAGCCCTGCACGGGGCAGGCGTGTCCGACAAGTACGGAACGTCCCCCTGGTCTTCCGGCGTGTCGTCCCGACCGCCGTCCGCGCCCGGTCCGCCGGAGCCGACGGAGCGTCACACCTCCAACGGGCGGGCGATGTTCGGGTGGCTCGGCCGGGGCCCGATTGGCTTTCTCGGGGCCGGTCGGGGCAGGATTCGTTCCCAGGCAGGCGGCGGGCCTCTTCACGGCTCCGGCGCGCGGCATACGGGTACGGACCCGGCCTGCGACCACGCATTGCCTGCATGAGCACAGTGTGCGGACCTGCGGCCTATCCGGGTGCCCCCCGGTGGGAGCACCGATGGGCCCCCGTACACCGCAAGCGAACAGACCACAGGAGTACACATGAACCGCAGTGAGCTGGTGGCCGCGCTGTCCGAGCGCGCCGAGGTGACCCGCAAGGACGCCGACGCCGTTCTGGCCGCCTTCGCCGAGATCGTCGGCGAGGTCGTCGCCAAGGGCGACGAGAAGGTCACCATCCCCGGTTTCCTGACCTTCGAGCGCACCCACCGCGCTGCCCGCACCGCCCGCAACCCGCAGACCGGCGAGCCGATCCAGATCGCGGCCGGCTACAGCGCCAAGGTGAGCGCCGGCTCCAAGCTCAAGGAAGCCGCCAAGGGCGTCTGAGCCACCCCTTGAACGCCCGAGAGGCCGGGCTCCCCGCGGGGAGCCCGGCCTCTCGCCGTGCGTGCGGTCACTCGGTGAATGTCCCTACGCGTCGACCAGCTGCTCGCTGGGCAGCTCGACGTGGGCGCCGAGGTCCCGCAGCTTCTCCATGAAGTTCTCGTAGCCGCGGTTGATCAGGTCGATGCCGTGCACGGTCGAGGTGCCCTCGGCCGCCAGCGCCGCGATCAGGTACGAGAAGCCGCCGCGCAGGTCCGGGATGACCAGCTCGGCGCCCATCAGCTTGGACGGGCCGGACACCACCGCGGAGTGCAGGAAGTTGCGCGCGCCGAAGCGGCACGGGGTGCCGCCCAGGCACTCGCGGTAGAGCTGGATGTGTGCGCCCATCTGGTTGAGCGCGCCGGTGAAGCCCAGCCGCGACTCGTACACCGTCTCGTGGACGATGGACAGGCCGGTGGCCTGGGTCAGCGCGACCACCAGCGGCTGCTGCCAGTCGGTCTGGAAGCCCGGGTGCACGTCGGTCTCCAGGGCGATCGCCTTGAGCTCGCCGCCCGGGTGCCAGAAGCGGATGCCCTCGTCGTCCACCTCGAAGGCGCCGCCGACCTTCCGGAAGGTGTTGAGGAAGGTCATCATCTCCAGCTGGCGGGCGCCGCGGACGTAGATGTCGCCCTTGGTCGCCAGCGCCGCGCAGGCCCAGGAGGCGGCCTCCAGCCGGTCCGGCAGGGCCCGGTGGTTGTAGCCGTTCAGCTCGTCCACACCGGTGATCAGGATGGTGCGGTCGGTGCCCAGGGTGATGATCGCGCCCATCTTCTGCAGCACGCAGATCAGGTCGACGATCTCCGGCTCGATGGCCGCGTTGCGCAGCTCGGTGACGCCCTCGGCGAGGACGGCGGTGAGCAGCACCTGCTCGGTCGCACCGACCGAGGGGTACGGCAGCTCGATCTTGGTGCCGCGCAGCCGCTGCGGGGCGACCAGGTAGGTGCCCTGCGGGTGCTTCTCGATGGTGGCGCCGAACTGGCGCAGCACCTCGAAGTGGAAGTCGACCGGGCGGCCGCCGATGTCGCAGCCGCCCAGGCCCGGGATGAAGGCGTGGCCGAGGCGGTGCAGCAGCGGACCGCAGAACAGGATCGGGATCCGCGAGGAGCCCGCGTGGGCGTCGATGTCGGCGACGTTGGCGCTCTCGACGTGCGAGGGGTCGAGGATCAGCTCGCCGTCCTCGTCGCCGGCGCGCACGGTCACGCCGTGCAGCTGCAGCAGGCCGCGGACCACCTTGACGTCGCGGATGTCCGGGACGTTGCGCAGTCTGCTGGGGCCCTGGCCGAGGAGGGCGGCGACCATGGCCTTGGGGACCAGGTTCTTCGCACCGCGGACGCGGATCTCGCCTTCGAGCGGGTTTCCGCCGTGGACCAGCAGGACGTCGTCGGTCATCGTTCTCGCAATCCGGGGTGCCAGAGGAGTGGGAACGGCTCCGTTGCGGAACCGCTGGTGGACCGGTGGTACGGGCGTACGGGCGCGTTCGGGCCCCCGGAGAATCCGAGTCGGCACCGTAGAGGGGCGTCCACCATCCGTAGATGGTAGTGGGCGTCCCGGTGGTTCCCGTGAGCCTCTCCCGTGATGGTGCTCTCTCCGGCCCCGCTCCCGCCCGCCGGTTCGGCCGTACGGGTGTTCGTCCGGCGTGGCGGGGTTTCGGGTGTTGCGGTGTCCGACCGGTGCCGTTCTGCGGGATCATGTGTGGCATGACGGCGGCCCATTCGTACGGAGGCCGGTCGCACACCGGCCGTCTGCTCGTCGCGACGCCCATGCTCACCGACCCGAACTTCGCCCGGGCGGTGGTGCTGCTCCTCGACCACGACGCCGAGGGGGCGCTCGGCGTGGTGCTCAACCGGCCGACGCCGGTCGAGGTGGGCAGTGTGCTGGACGGCTGGGGCAGACTCGTCGGGCAGCCCGCGGTGGTGTTCCAGGGCGGGCCGGTGGCGCTGGACTCGGCGCTCGGCCTGGCCGTCGCGCCGGGGGAGCCGGGCACCGGGGAGCCGCTCGGCTGGCGCCGGGTGCACGGCGCGATCGGCCTGGTCGACCTGGAGGCGCCGCCGGAGGTGCTGGCCGGGGAGCTGGGCAGCCTGCGGATCTTCGCCGGGTACGCGGGCTGGTCGCCCGGCCAGCTGGAGTCGGAGCTGGGGAGCGGCGCCTGGTACCTGGTGGACTGCGAGCCCGGGGACGTGTCCAGCCCGGAGCCGGAACGGCTGTGGCGCTCGGTGCTGCGCCGCCAGCGCGGCCCGCTGGCCCTGCTGGCGACCTACCCGGACGACCCGACGATGAACTAAGGCGTGTCTTGACCGGCCCGGTGTCGACGCCCGTGGAACCCGGCCCGCCGCGTGACACTGGCCCGGTTTCCCGGGGCGCCCATAGACTTGGCACCCATGAGCACTCTTGAGCCCGAGCGCGGCCTCGGCACCGGCACCCTGGTCGAGCCCGTCCCGCAGGTGTCCCACGGGGACGGCGACCACGAGCGCTTCGCGCACTACGTCCAGAAGGACAAGATCATGGAGAGCGCGCTCTCCGGGTCCCCGGTGGTGGCGCTGTGCGGCAAGGTGTGGGTGCCCGGGCGCGACCCGAAGAAGTACCCGGTCTGCCCGATGTGCAAGGAGATCTACGACGGCATCGGCAAGCCGCAGGGCGGCGACGGGGACAACGGCGGCAAGTAGTCCGCCGCCGTCCGCAGGACGCCGTTTTGCATAGCACCGCGTTTGCGAGGTGGTCTGTGCCAATCGTTCCGGGCCTGGGCAGGATGTCGGGATGGACCTCATTCCCGCACCTTCGAGTGCCGTCCGGCGCCCGGACGGGGACTTCCCGCTCGACGCCGCCACCACGCTGACCGCACCGCCCGCACTGGCCGACGCCGAGCGCTGGCTGCGCGGCACGCTGTCCGCCGCCACCGGGCTGCCGCTCGGTCCGGGCCGGCCGGGCACGGGCATCGAGCTGGTCCTGGACGACACCCTGGCCGCCGAGGCGTACCGGATCGCGGTGCGCCCCGGCCACGCCCTGCTCACCGCCGGCGGCCCGGCCGGCGCCCTGTGGGCGGCCCAGACCCTGCGGCAGCTGCTCGGGCCGGACGCCTACCGCCGCTCCCCGCTGCGCACCGAGGGCTGGGTGCTGCCCGGCGCGGACATCGCGGACGAGCCCCGGTTCGGCTGGCGCGGCGCGCTGCTGGACGTCGCCCGGCACTTCCTGCCCAAGTCCGACCTGCTGCGCTTCGTCGACCTGCTGGCCGCGCACAAGCTCAACGTGCTGCACCTGCACCTGACCGACGACCAGGGCTGGCGGGTGGAGATCAAGCGCTACCCGCGGCTGACGGAGCGCGGCGCCTGGCGGGAGCGCTCGATGGTCGGCTACCGGACCGGGCAGCGCCGGGACGACCGCCCGCACGGCGGCTACTACACCCAGGACGACCTGCGCGAGATCGTCGCCTACGCGGCCGCGCGCGGGGTCACCGTCGTCCCGGAGATCGACCTGCCCGGCCACACCCAGGCCGCCGTCGCCGCCTACCCCGAGCTGGGCAACACCGACGTGGTGGACACCGCCGCGCTCGGCGTCTGGACCGACTGGGGGGTGAGCCACCACGTGCTCAACGCCTCCGAGGAGACCCTGCGCTTCTTCGAGGGGGTGCTGGAGGAGGTCCTGGAGCTGTTCCCGTCCGAGTTCGTCCACCTCGGCGGCGACGAGTGCCCCAAGGAGCAGTGGAAGGAGAGTCCCGCCGCCCAGGCCCGGATCCGCGAGCTGGGCCTGGCCAACGAGGACGAGCTGCAGAGCCACCTCATCCGGCACTTCGACCGCTGGCTGGCCGAGCGCGGCCGCCGGCTGATCGGCTGGGACGAGATCCTGGAGGGCGGGCTGGCCCCCGGCGCCGCCGTCTCCTCGTGGCGCGGCTTCGGCGGCGGGATCGCGGCCGCGAAGGCCGGGCACGACGTGGTGATGTGCCCCGAGCAGCACGTCTACTTCGACCACCGGCAGGCGGACGGGCCGGACGAGCCGATCCCGGTCGGCTTCGTGCGCACGCTGGAGGACGTCTACCGCTTCGAGCCCGTCCCCGAGCAGCTGGACGGGGAGGCCGCCCGGCACGTGATCGGCACCCAGGCCAACCTGTGGAGCGAGTTCACGGACAGCGCGCGGGACATCGACTACCGGGCCTTCCCCCGGCTGGTCGCCTTCGCCGAGGTCGCCTGGTCCGCGCTGCCCGCCGTACCCGCCGAGCGCGACTACGCCGGCTTCGAGCGGCGGCTGCGGGGCCACCTGGCGGTGCTGGACGCGCTGGGCGTCGAGTACCGCCCGGCCGACGGGCCGCACCCCTGGCAGCGCCGGCCCGGGGTGGCGGGGCGGCCGATCGAGGGGCCGCCGCCGGTGCGCTGAGGTCGTGCGCGCGGTGCGCTGATGTGTCCGTCGGGAACTTATGGACGGTCATCTGACGTCAAGAAGAGATGAACATCTGCCCCGGTCCCGTTCGGACCGGGGCAGATACCGCCCGGTATCCGTCCCAATCGGGCAGTCCCGGTCACCGGTCCCGAAATGATCATCGAGCATTGTGTGCCAGAGTTGCCCAACCCGGCCCGATCGCCCGTACCCTACGGCCAGGCCGGGCTGCTGACGCGGACAGTGCAGTGCGGCCACGGCCGCGGGCGGCAGACGATCGATGAGCAAGTGGAGCACGGTGGGACCCAGGTGAACCGGACGATCATGCTGCCGGCCTCGCTCGACGAGGCCGTCGACGCGTTGGCCGCCGCCCCGGCCGCGGTACCGGTGGCCGGAGCCACCGACCTCATGGAAGCCGTCAACGCCGGACGGCTGCGCCCCGCCGCCCTGGTCGGCCTCGGCCGGATCACCGAACTGCGCGGCTGGCGCTACGAGGACGGCGGCACCGCGGTGCTCGGCGCCGGACTCACCCACGCCCGGATGGACCGCCCCGACTTCGCCGCCCTCATCCCCGCCCTCGCCGACGCCGCCCGCACCGCCGGCCCGCCGCAGGTCCGCAACGTCGGCACCCTCGGCGGCAACGTCGTCACCGCCGCCCCGGCCGGCGACACCCTCCCGGTGCTCGCCGCCCTGGAGGCCACCGTCACCCTCGCCCGGGCCGGCGGCAGCCGCGAGGTGCCGGTCAGTCACCTGCTCACCGGACTCGACCCGGTGCGCCCCGGCGAACTGCTCACCTGGGTGCGGGTCCCGCTGCTGCACGCGCCGCAGGTCTTCCTCAAGGCCACCGGCCGCAGCGGCCCGGCCCGCGCCACCGCCTCCGTCGCGCTCGTCCTCGACCCGGCCCGGCGCGCCGTGCGCTGCGCTGTCGGGGCCGTCGCCCCGGTGCCGCTGCGCCCGCTGGAGGCCGAGGCCTGGGTGGCCGGCTGCATCGACTGGGACGGCAGCCGGGAGATCGACCCGGCCGCGGGCGCCGCCTTCGGCGAGTACGTGGCCGCCGCCTGCGTCCCCGACAACTACGGTGCCGAGGGGGCCTGGGAGGCCGTGACCGAGGGGCCGACCGCGGCCGCCGTTCGGCTGCGGCGTACCGTATCGGTGCTGGCCCGACGGGCACTGGGAAGGGCGCTGAAGTGACCACAGACCCCATCGAGACCCTCGACGCCGACCCGCTCGGCTCCACCCCGCAGGTCAGCCGGGAGCTGCGCCCGTGCGCCTCCTACACGCTGCGGGTCAACGGTTTCGAACGGCCCGTCACCGACGCCTGGATCGGTGAGAGCCTGCTCTACGTGCTGCGCGAGCGGCTCGGCCTGGCCGGTGCCAAGGACGGCTGCGAGCAGGGCGAGTGCGGGGCCTGCTCGGTGCAGGTGGACGGCCAGCTGGTGGCCGGCTGCCTGGTGCCGGCCGCGCTGGCCGCCGACAGCGAGATCAACACCGTCGAGGGCCTGTCGGCCGGCGGCGGCGCGAGCGACGTCCAGCAGGCGCTGGCAGCCTCCGGCGCCGTGCAGTGCGGCTACTGCACCCCCGGCATGGCGATGGCCGTGCACGACCTGCTCCAGCGCAACCACCGGCCCACCGAGGTCGAGGCCCGGCAGGCGCTGTGCGGCAACCTGTGCCGCTGCACCGGCTACCGCGGGGTGCTGGCCGCCGTCCAGACCGTCGCGGACGCCCGCGCCCTGGAGGTCGAGGAGGCCGAGGAGGCCGCCGCGGGGGGGGGGGGGGGGGGGGGGGGGGGAGGAGAGGGGGGGGGGGGGGGGGACGGGCGAACCCCCTGCGCACCCAAAAGCATCTTCGCCCGA